>JBCBPQ010000001.1:0-130698 GCA_039820645.1 Cyanobacteria bacterium J06633_8
GTTGATGGTTGATAGTTGATAGTTGATGGTTGATAGTTGATAGTTGATAGTTGATGGTTGATAGTTGATAGTTGATAGTTGATGGTTGTTAGTTGTTAGTTCTTAGTTGATGGTTGATAGTTGATAGTTGATGGTTGATAGTTGATGGTTGTTAGTTGTTAGTTGCAAATTATAAAACCCACTAACAAACATCATGTCGGGATAAGTACTTGTCATTACGAACGCAGCGATTATCCTCGCAATGACGTATCAGAACTGATTTACCGGAGATAATATAACTACGAATTACAAACTAATAACAACTAACAACTAACAACTAACAACTAACTACTAACAACTAACAACTAACAACTAACTACTAACAACTAACAACTAACTACTAACGAATATTATTCCTCAACGGCTCCCAATGATTTCAGCGAGTTTCTTTGTTCGGGAGTTAATCCTATAGCATCGGTAATATTCATATTTGCGTAGGGTTTATTGCTCAGGGTTTTGATACATTTCCCGGTTTTGACATTCCAGATTTTAATTGTTTCGTCGTAGCTACCGCTGACTAAGAATTTATCATCTGGAGTGAATGCGACGGATACAATTCTATTTGTGTGTCCTGTTAGAGTTTTGATGCATTTTCCTTTACGAACATCCCATATTTCGATTGTTTGTTCGAGGTTTCCAGCAGCAATTAAGGAACCATCAGAATTAAATTTGACTGATTTTATTCCACAATGACTATCTTTTACCTGCAAAGTTTTGAAGCATTCACCAGTGTGGATATTCCATAATTTTATCTTTCCGTCTTGACTAACACTTGCTAGGGTTATTCCGTCGGGAGATTTATCCAACGATAATATACCAGAATCATGTTTTTCTAAGGTTCTCAGACATTTTCCGCTAGATACATCCCAGAATTTTATCGTGCGATCGCCACTTCCACTAATTATGATTTTGTTATCTGGGTTAAATAGAACTGAGTTCACCCAATAAGTATGTCCTACAAAAGTTTGTAAACACTTCCCGGTTTTAATTTCCCATAATTTAACAGTTCCATCATGACTACCACTAGCAAGAGTTAAACCATCTGAGCTAAAAACTACATCTGATGATGGATTATGATGTCCTTCTAAGGTTTTGAGACATTTTCCGGTGATAAAATCCCAAATTTTGATAGTGCGATCGCCACCACTGCTAGCTAGGATTTTACCGTTAGGACTCATAGTTACTTCACTAACCCACCTATCATGTCCTCTTAAAGTTTTGACGCAATGTCCGGTATTGATATCCCAATATTTTATTGTTTGATTATTATTACCACTAATAATAGTTTTACCATCAAGACTAATTTTGACAGATACCACCCAATTACTACATCCTTGTAATGTTTTTAAGCATTCTCCTTTACTGGTATCCCAAAGTTTTATTGTTTGGTCATCGCTACAACTTGCGAGTATTGCATCATTAGAATTGAGAGCGATTTTTCTAACTCTAGAATTATGTCCTTCTATTGTTTTTAAGCATTCCCCATCATTAACAGACCAAACTTTTATAGTAGAATCTGTGCTTGCACTAAACAAAGTTTTATTATCTTTACTAAAAGCTAAAGAGCGTATTGTGTTTGTATGACTGATTAAATTTTTAATACATTTTCCTGTATTTGTATCCCAGAGTTTTATTATTTTATCCTTACCTCCACTGGCTACAATTTGGCTGTCATGGCTAAATGCAATCGAAAGAATACCATCGTTATGTTCGTTTAAGGTTTTCAGGCAAGTTCCGGTGGAAATATCCCAAATTTTGACAGAGGAATCGAAGCTACCGCTGACTACAATTTTATTATTAGGAGCAATTTTTACTCTCCATATTGGATTAGTATGTCCTTGCAAAGTATTAATACATTGTCCTGTACTAACATCCCAAATTTTTATTGTTAGGTCTTCGCTACTACTTGCAAGAATAGTACCATTAGAGTTAAAAGATATTTCCCGCGCTACGTCAGTATGTCCTTTTAAAATTCTTAAGCATTCTCCTGTTTTAAAATCCCATAATTTAATAACACTGGAACGACTACTACTAGCAATGATTTTTCCATCTGGACTACAAGCAACTGAACTTATCCAATCGTTATGGGCGCAAATACTATAAATTTGTTTACCTGAAGCTAATTGCCATAAATGAATATCACCGTCACCACCACCAGTTACGAGTAATTTATCATCTGGACTGAATACTATAGATACAACTAAACCAAAAGGTTTTGTAAATTCACAATCAGTTAAATGTGTCTTTTGAAAATCAACATTACACATCTGAGCATCGCGAAAATCTGCTCCCTTAATCACCGCTGTTGATAAATCCTTCTCTTCCAAAGCTGCATTATCAACCTTCACCAACAAAGTTGCAGCATTCCCCCCCACATAACCAACTTCTTTCTCAGTCTTCCCCTTCGTCTCTTCAATAACTCCCAACAACTTCTCAATTCCATTCTTCTCATCAACCATTCCCACCAATAAATCTAAAACCGCTTTTGTCAATGGCTCCCGCCCAAATGTTCCCTTTAATTTCTCTAACGCTTCGCTTTTAAATGATTTAAATTTCTCTAGCGCTAGGGTTTCTCCATCTACGTGACGCTGAAAATATTCTCCCCAAGAAAACTGTTGCGATGACGATTCGGTTTCTAAAAACTGTTGCGATGACGATTCGGTTTCCGAAAACTGTTGCGATGACGATTCGGTTTCCGAAAACTGTTGCGATGACGATTTAGTTTCCAAAAACTGTTGCGATAACGATTCAGTTTCCGAAAACTGTTGCGATAACGATTCAGTTTCCGAAAACTGTTGCGATAACGATTCGGTTTCCGAAAACTGTTGCGATGACGATTCGGTTTCCGAAAACTGTTGCGATGACGATTCGGTTTCCGAAAACTGTTGCGATGACGATTTAGTTTCCAAAAACTGTTGCGATAACGATTCGGTTTCCGAAAACTGTTGCGATAACGATTCGGTTTCCGAAAACTGTTGCGATAACGATTCGGTTTCCGAAAACTGTTGCGATGACGATTCAGTTTCTAAAAACTGTTGCGATGACGATTTAGTTTCTAAAAACTGTTGCGATGACGATTTAGTTTCTGGTTTACCAATTTTGTATCTAACAACTTCCACAAAGTCATCAGCTAAGATTCCCAATTCCCCAGCGAATTTAAAAGCGACGAAAAATTCTAGTAAAGAACGATGAGCGGGAGTATAATCACCTTCTGCATTCCGCACTAACATGGTTTGTCCCATCATGTCATAGTGCCAATGGTCTAAATCTTTCTTTTCCTGTACCACCGAACCAAATAACCGTCGAATTCGATTGGGAAATAAACGATAATTCAAACTCATTTGGTCTTTTGAAAGCATTTCCCAAGCCAATTCACACAGAAAATAAACCTTATCTGCTAAAGATGTAAAAGTACGTTCGGATTTTATATCTCTTTCCATCTTCCGTCGCACAGCATATAAATAAACCCGCGACATATCCACAGGCTTCCCGGCTTCAATATCTGGTAATGCTTCTATAATTAAATCCGTCATCACAGGGCGACGTGCTAAATCCAAAAGCTGAGAATTACCCATAATTTTCTCAACTGTTCCGCTTTCGGATTCAAAAGACAATACCTGACGAATTTGCTCGTCGTTGAATTTTTCTAATTCCAATACTTCAAATTGCGGTGTTTCTCCCGTCAAATTGGCAATAGAAGCTTGTAATTCGGCATTTAATAAAGCTCTACCTTCCTTAGCTTCGGGAAAATGTTCGGTACGACAGGTTAATATAACTTTGGCTCCGGGAATCACTACCTTAGCTAATTCCCAAAAGTTATTTACCATCTGCTGTTTATCAACTTTGGCAGCCATTTCATCGAAACCGTCAAATATCAATAACAGTTTCCCCATACTATTTAACTGCTCAAATACCTCGCTATTTAATCTAATATTATGCTGAGTAAAGAAAAATCCAGCTAAAACATTCTCAACATTCAAAGCTTTAGCATAATCCCGTAAAGTAATTATCAAAGGTAAACGGGGACGCTGCACACCTCTGTTTTGAGCATCCCGATATCTTTGTAAAGCAACCCAAGCATAGTGAAAGGAAAACCAAGTTTTACCAGTACCAAATTCCCCTAAAATCGAAATATGTTCTTTATTTGGATCGTCTAACCAAGTATCGAGATAACCATCAATCCAACCATCCCGCTCATCGTAACGACTGACACCAATTCTACGTTTACTCGTAAAATCAATTTCTTCCTTCGTACAAGCTAAAGACACGTACTTCTTATCAATTCCCCGACGTTTAACTTCCTCTTCCAACCAATTCAAATAATCTTCAAAATCAGCATCTTGGTCAATTAATTCGTCAAAACTGTAACATTCCAAATGACGATTTTCTTCCTTATCAACCTCATCCCTGGCTGCTCTAGAAACCCGTCTCGCAGCCACCAACCAACCTTCATCAGTTTTTTGCTCATCCACCGATTTATCTAAAGATATAACATCACTTAACCCAGCTTCCCCGGCAATACCACGGACGAGAATCCGGTCGTATCGATTACGTCTAACTGGAATGTTAATTACCCATTCAAAATAATTATCTTCCCAAACTTCATACTTCTCAAATCGATAACCAAGAGTTTCAAACCAACCTTTCATTTGTTGAGAAAAACCAAATAAAACTAGATTATTCTCTCCCCTCTTCCCCCTCTCCCCCCTCTCTTCATCCCCTGGCAACAACCGAGCAATTTCGCTTCTAATTCCTTCCAAAGTTGGTAATCTATCCAACCTTTCCTGTAAATTAATCACTCGCTGATGTAAAGAAGTAATTTCTTGATTGGCCAAAACTTCTGAGGGTTTTCTGGTTTTTTTAGCAACCTCAATAAATATTGCGGCAAAAGCTGCTAATTCTCTTTTAATATCAATATCTAAATCTTTAATATCATCACCAATCTTATAGCCATCGACAAAACTATCAACCGAACTGAGGAGAATTGTCGGGTTGTTAGCATCCAAAGCTTTGCGAAAAGCTATTTTAATTTCTTCCTGACGAAAAAGTTTTAATAATGGCTTTGGTTTACCTAAACCGTATTCTACCAAAGCATAAACATAAATTGCAGCGAAATCATCCGGTGGATTTTCGGGGTCAAGTTTGTGTTGTTTTAATATTTGAATTATTCTTTCATTACGTTGAATTTTCTCTTTTATCGGACCTGTGATACCAAGTAATTCGATAATTAATTCCAAATTTAGCATCACTATTATTGTTAAGAATAAATTATATCAATTTTGCGTGATACTACTTATATTACCTTGTAAGATTATTATCTGTCTGTTGTGAGGTTAACTCGCAATCATTGGTTAATTAATATATGATGAGGGGTTTTGATTACAGAATTGGTTTCTAGTAGTTAACTGGTTCCTAGACTCTGGCTAGGAACCCATAAAACCTTGTAACGAGAAATAATACTTTTGACTTCCGCCCAACAATTGACCTAAAATATCAGTAGGAAGAATTGGTACTACTAATTGGTAGGAAAATGAAAGCAGAAAAATTATCTATTTCTTTGCCAGGGTATCTAGTGCAATTTATTGAGAATTATAGGTTAAACAAAGGATGTAAATCTCGTTCTCAAGTAATTGAAGAAGCATTGGAACTACTAAGAAATCAGGAATTAGAAGAAGCTTACCGACTAGCTTCTGCTGAAAATGATAGCGCTTGGGATGTGACGTTAGCAGATGGTTTAGCAGATGAAACGTGGTGAAATTTATTATGCAGATCTTCATCCTGCAATTGGTTCAGAAATGGATAAACGCCGTCCGGTGCTGATAGTAAGTAATGATATAAATAATAAAGCTGCTTCAACGCTGACGATTTTACCGATTACTTCTAATGTTAGTCGTGTTTACCCTTTTGAAGTTTTACTCAATCCAGAAGTTAGCGGTTTAATGAAAGCTTCTAAAGTGCAAGCACAGCAAGTACGAACAATCTCTAAACAAAGAATTATTAGTGAGGTAATAGGTAACTTGGATGAAGAGACAATGCTATTAATAGATGCTGCTTTAAAATTGCATTTAGGATTAAACTGAGTTTATTTTTCCTGGGGCTAGTAACGGTAAGTACTACTATGGCAATATTGGGGGAAGAAAATCTACACCCCAATTTGCCTCGCCTACAAATATAAATAAACTAAACTAAATCGGGAAATACTTCTTGCACGGCAGGATGCACAATTTTATGATTGTCTACGTTCAATCCTTTAGCTAAGGCTGAATTATTAACTAAAGCTTTAACTCCTTGATTGGCTAACTGTTTTACATAAGGCAGTGTACTATTATTCAAAGCTTGAGTTGCAGTAAAAGGTACCGCTCCTGGCATATTCGGTACGCCATAATGCAATACTCCTTCTTCTTCATAAACCGGATTTGTATGAGATGTAGGATGCAAAGTTTCGATACATCCGCCTTGATCCACGGCAACATCTACAATTACCGTACCGGGTTTCATTTTTTTGACTAATTCACGAGATACTAAAATAGGCGCTCGTCTTCCTAAAACTAAAACTGCACCTATAAGTAAATCAGCTTGAGGAACAGCTTCTTCAATATAAGCAGAATTACTATAAAGCAATTCAACCCTAGAACCAAATAAGGTTTCCAAATAAGATAAGCGTTCGACGTTGATATCTAAAATTTGCACTTTAGCACCCATACCCACAGCTATTTTCGCGGCTTCGGTACCAACTACACCACCACCTAAAATTACCACTTTACCCGGTTTGACTCCGGGTACCCCACCTAAAAGTACTCCCCTACCACCTTGCTGCTTCTCAAGATATCTAGCACCAAACTGTACCGAAAGACGACCGGCAATTATACTCATGGGAGTAAGTAAAGGTAACTTATTAGCACCTGCTTGCTCTACTGTTTCGTAGGCGATCGCCGTTACACCACAATCAATCAAATGCTCGGTTAATTTCCTATCTGCTGCTAAATGTAAATAAGTAAATAGCAATTGCCCTTTTTGCAAAAATTTGTATTCTTCCTTTAAGGGTTCTTTAACTTTTACAATTAATTCACGATTCCAAGCTTCTTGGGAGGTAGTAACGATTGATGCTCCCGCACTTGTATAATCATCATCTGTAAACCCACCACCAATACCAGCCTGAGTTTCTACAAAAATATTATGACCAGCTTCCTTCAAAACCCTAACACTAGAAGGACTCAACCCGACTCGAAATTCTCTATCTTTCGTTTCCTTGGGAACACCAATTTCCATATACTACCTCTAAATAAATTTACTGCTTTAATATTGCTTTTAACAGTAATCAGTTACCAGTAATCAATAATCAGTTACCAGTTCTATCACCTAGGTTTAAGTCCCCCAGCAATTGCCCGAAGGCTTTAGTGACGAGTCGTTCATCCCTCAGCATCAGCCGTTTAAACTGTTCACTGTCATGGTACTGTCATGGTACTGTTTTAATTTAGTCTGCCAATTAAATACGAGACATGTTGAATTATTTAATACCAATTGCGGGTTTAATGCCTTAAATTCTCTGTCATAACCTTTGCATCGACCTTTTTAACTACCATTACTTTCTTGTTACGTCATGTAAAAAAGAGTAAAATTTTGTAAAAAGTAGTTGAACAAGCTTGATTTTCAATCTAAGCAGTTCAAGTAGTATAGGAATCTACAATTTACTTTTCTCATAGTAAATTTCATTATCAGGAGTTATCCCCAATGACAGCACAACAGCCCCCGCAGCCAACCGTAACACCTAACCTAGAAGAACCAAAGGTTGGCTTTAATGAGTATGCGGAACGTTTGAATGGTAGAGCCGCGATGATTGGTTTTGCAATTATAGTCGCAATCGAATGTATTACCAATCAAGGTGTTCTAGGATGGTTGGGACTAAGATAGTTTTGAGCAGAAGTATCAAAAGTTTTAGTTATATGTTTTAGATAAAGAACGGGGAATCCTTATAAATTAAGTAGATTTGAAAACGGATGTATTTTCATGAACCAATACATCTTATTTTTTTGATTAGTCAAGCTACTCCCTTCTGCTTGTTGGCGGTATAGAGGATGTTTTCTATTCCCCGTTCCTATTTGTATACCACTGTTTAACTTGCTCCCCCCCAGTATTCGCCAAGATTGTAATTTTAAAGAGACAGGGAATAGAACCAGATTTATAAAGGTACAATTTATTTTTGATAAATTTCTATTAATAGCTAATAAGGTTTCTTGAAAGTGTTATTCTAAACTTGCAATAAAATATAGGTGTGAGGCATAATAGCTTAACTTAAAAAGTTTAAACTTTCATTCAATATTAAGGAATTCCTTCCTTGCAAATTGAATAAAATTATAATAGTATTGATGCTTTGATATAAAGCGCCTATAATGCCATATCGTTATATTAGTAAAAATATACTTAAGGGGAACTGAAAACACGCTATTATGAATGCTGTATTTCCTCGTATTGTAAAATCAGCCTACCGTAAAGAACCGCTAATTACCATATTAATCACCGTGGGAATAGTGGATGCGCTTATAGGCGGATTTGATGACAGTTGGGCATTGTTTATTTTTGGCTTAGGAACTGTTGGAACAGCTTTAATTATAAGGTGGTTGCGAATTCAGCAACGCCCAGATTTGCAAAATACGGATGAACCAGTTAAACAAGTGTATCTACCGACTCATTCATCCAATTCATCTTTGCCAATGCTGAGTATAAATAAGAAGAAGCCGCCTCAGTAATAAGGGACTTCCAATTAACAAAATAATCAATCGCTTTGGTGAGCAGAGGGAGCAGGGGAGCAGGGGAGCAGGGGGGAGAAGAAATCTGATAGTCGTATTAGATGCAAACCCGCTCGTAATTTAATTTTTGGATGTCCCTAAGTAAGCTTAACGGGGTTAGTAAAATAATCTGGAGGCGTTACACCATAACGTCTTTAGAATTATTTAGAAAAAATATCAATTATTGAAAATACTAATCTATTGGCAAAGCCTTGATGTAAGGGGCAAAATAGATTTCAAGGAGGGGTAACCCTCCTTTATGCTTTTTAAGGGTATTTGCTTAGAAACTTTGCCAACTAACTATGAAAATTTTTCGTCATAATTTTATAAAGCCTAAGTTTATAAAGCCTAAGTTTATAAAGGCTAATTTTAGTAATTTAGCTGTATCTAAAATATTTGTAGTAAAAAAGCTCTGTGCGGTATTAATTGGCGCGGCAGGATTTACGAGTATTACGCAGTTAGCATTAACGACACCTGCCATAGCACAAGTAACAGTAAAGTCTGTTGCTGAAAATAATTTTATCAATCCTCAATTAACCCATACATTTAAAGGGCATAAAGGAGCCGTTAAATCGTTAACTTTTAGTCCCGATGGTAGAATGCTTGTAAGTGGCGGTTCTAATAATGATGGTATTATTCGCTTATGGAATTTAAAAAAGAGAAAACGCTTGGGTGAGATTCGCAAAGCACATCAAGAATCGATACAATCTTTATTAATTTCACCGGATGGAAAACATTTAATCAGTTGTAGTACCGATAATTCTGTCAATATTTGGAGTTTAGAAAACTACAAATTTATTCGTTCCTTTAGGTCACATAGTAGTAATGTACTTTCATTAGCAGTAACTCCAGATAGTAAAGTTCTTATCAGCGGTGCTTTAGATGGAATCCGGGTATGGGATTTATTGCAACAACGTCCTTTAGGCACAATAGCAAAGTTTGATAATTTAATTCACACGGTAGCTATTAGCCCTGACGGCAAAACATTAGTAAGTGGAGATCATAAAGGGGTTGTAAAACTGTGGGATTTACAATCTGGGATTTTAATTCAGGGATTCAAAGCTCACCAGAAGGAAGTTACAGCTATGGAATTTACCCCAGATGGAAATTATGTTATCAGCGCTAGCGGCGATCGCAGTGTCAAAATGTGGGATTTTAATTCTGGGCAAGTACTGCAAACTTTCAGGGGACATACTAACTCAGTAATTGCGCTAGCAGTTAATCCAGACGGTAAAACTCTTGCTAGCAGTGGTAAAGACGGAATAAAAATCTGGGATTTGAGTACGGGTAATTTATTGAGCGAGCTTTATGGGCATTCAGATTGGGTAAGTTCCCTTGCTTTTAGCCCCGATGGAAAAATTCTTGCTAGCGGTGGTTTCGATAAAACAGTACGCCTTTGGGAAAGTAAACCACCAAGGTTGAATGCAAGATCGAAAATGAAACTGTGACAATAAATTAGGTTATTCACCCAAGCTTTGTAGAGACGTTGCAATGCAACGTCTACTGACGTTTGCAGATAACCAATCATTTATAATCCATTTAAAGAAGTTAATCGGAAGCATAATTATAAATTTTGTATCTATAAAATTGCTTGTTCATCAAACCTGAAGAGAAGCAGCAACAGCAATATTAAGTTGTAATAAAGTAGAAATGAATTTAGGTGCTACGATGCAACCCTGATTTTGAATGTAGATGCACTTTAATTATGTCGTCAGCCAAACTGGCAACATTGTAACGCGATTTAGGTGTAATAGAGAATATACCTCGAAAATTTCTCTATAATTCAAAATTATCCCCAGCAACAACCTCGCCTGGATAATCTTTGGCTTTGTCAACAGCATCTCCTTTATAATATTCCTGTTATTGCACCTAAAGGAAATTGGCAAGTAAGAATGCTTTTAGATAATCGTCAACTTAGCAAAGTCGATTTTCAAGTAAAGTAGTCGATTATGGTCAAAATATCAGAAACTTCTCCCCATCAATTTGTCGGATATTGGGGTTATGGTTGTCAGGAAAAATTAGAAGGTTTATTGGATAAAGTTATTAGTGGCTATGGATTTACTTCATGGGAATATAGCCATAAAAATGTAGAAAATCATATTACTCATCCTAATTGGAATGTTGTTGATATTTATGATTTTTGTTCTCAGTCTTCTTTAAAGGATTTTGACTATCGGCATACAAATTTATTCTCAGGTGAAAAAATTGCCAGTATCTCTGCCTCTGGTATAGATAAATCACCTGATGCTTGGATAAATATAGATAAAGAAGGCAGCTTAATTTTAGGAAGAGAACCCTTTGGAAGAGTACCTTTATACTGGATTCAGCAAGGAGAAGTAATTTGGTTTGCATCGAGATTGCAGCTACTATTACCTATTGTAGAAAGCCCCCAGGTAAATATTGCTGGTTTATACAGCTATAACTGTTTTTCCTATGTTTCTACTCCCCTCACACCTATAAACAATATAAGTGCTGTGAGTGCAGGTGTAGAGATGATTTGGCAATGTTATCCTCAATCTTGTACTATTTCCCAGCCAAAGTCTCAGCAAATATTTGAATGGCGGGAATCTACAGAACAAATTCAAGATGAAGAAACGGCAATTTCTCAATTACAAACATTACTTGAAGATGCAATTCATCGCCAAACTGCTGACTTAAGAAATGAATCTGTAGGGATTTTTCTTTCTGGGGGTTTAGATTCTTCTGTGGTAGCGGCGTTGTTAGTAAAAGCTGGGGTAAAGGTACGCGCTTATACTCTCGACTTCGGTGAAGTGGGAATTCCAGAATATCCCTATGCCGAACAAGTTGCTAATTTTCTAAATATACCATTGGTGAAAGTTAGTGCAACACCAGACAAGATTAAACAAGCACTAAAATCTACTGTCAAAGCTCTAGATATGCCTTTTGGGGATGGGGTGACAGTTCCTTTATATCTTTTATATCAAGCCGCGAGTCAGGAAAATCGGATAATTTTTAACGGTGAAGGTGGAGATCAATTATTTGCAGGTTGGACAAATAAACCTTTAATTGCAGCAGGTGTCTATCAAGGAGAACATCCGCAAAGTCAAAATACATTTATACAGCAATATTTACGTACATTTCACCGACTTTGGGGTTATGAAAGACAAATTTATCAGCCAGAAATTTACGCACAAACAAAGAATTTACATCCAGAAGAATGGTTAAAAACATCTCTTGATGAAGAATTATGCCCATCTTTGTTGCACCGTCTTAGACGTGCCACCCTAATGTTGAAAGGGGCGCAAAATATCCATCCCCGTGCGACAAATTTGGGTTTTGCTCATGGTTTATTTGTGCGATCGCCTTTTTGCGATTTACCCTTAGCAGAGTGGACATTTCGTTTGTCTGGAGAATTGTGTTTGCAGGGAGCCTGTGAAAAATATATCCTCAAACGGGCTGTAGAAAATTGGTTGCCAGCAGAAATTGTTTGGCGACAAAAAAGGGGTATGGGAGTTCCCTTAACTTCTTGGTGTGTCAATTATTTTTGGCATGACTTGGGAACTTGGTTAAATCCTGGCATACTCCGTGGCGAAAACCGTTTTTATCCTGATATTGCAGTCAAAATTATTGCAGGTGAACTAGGAGGGGGTATTAGAGGTAGACGTATTGGTGAAATACTTTGGTTACTAATTATGTGGGAGATGTGGCGAGTAGAAGTATTGGGAGAGCAGCCAAGTAAAAAGTCTAGGAATCATCCTTTTTGGTTACCTCGTTGGATATGGAAGAATTACAACAGGTGCAAAGAGTAAAGGTAATACTGCTCGGTTAAGGAATTGAACACAATCGCCTCTATCCCCCAACCCCCTTAAAAAAGGGGCTTTTATTCCGTCCTTTTTAAGGAGGGCTAGGGAGGATCTCCTTTTAACTGAGTAGTATTGAGAGTAAAAGAAGAATAATTTATGAGTGATAAATTGTAAACAAGTATTAAAAAAAAACTGATTATAGTAGTAAATTTGCTAAAAATTACTGAATCAATATGATTTTCCTCCGTGCTAAACCAGCAGGAAGATTGCTAGAAAACGGCAACCATCGTTGAATTTGTAAGTAGGAAAAATCAGGTGTTTTATTGAAATCGGTAAATAAATAATTATGAAATGTATTCAGTGTGGAACTGATAATAACTTAAAAGATAGAACAGCAAATCAAGGACACTGTAAAAATTGCAATCATCCATTTGTGTTTGAACCAAGGAGTATGGGTAATAAAATTACAGATCCAATGTTTGCGAAAGTAATAGAAAAAATTTCTGCAAATAATACTTTGTTTTTCACTCCAAAGCAGTTATTTTATTTCTTAGATAATCGGTTGAGAAGAAAATATGATAATTTATATGAATTATTTAAAATATATCTATTTCTGAGCTTTTGTGTACCAGTTTTTATTGGAGGTGCTTTTTCCGACTTGTTAGGGCAAGATGCTTCGATATTTTTGATGAAATTTGCGTTAATTATTTATAATTTATTATGTATTAGATATTTATTTAAACAAACTACATCTCCAAGACTCAACAATAGAAGTAGGAAGACTGCTGTTAGAGGTTTACTAATGTTAGGGGCAATAATCCTAGCTGTAGGGATAATTTATAGTAATTTAATTCTAGATTCATTGATATTTGTTAGAATTAGTGTAATTTTAGGAACGCTGTCAATTTGGTTAGGAATTAAGCAGTTAAAACAAAGTAATGTAGAGCAAGAATTTTTATTTGATAATAATAAATTTCAAACATGGTTAAGTCGCTGGCAGGAAATTAATGGCTCAATTGATAATATACTTCCTGCACCACGAGAAGAAGCTTTACCAGCAAAAATAAATCCCGATGTTACAGCTTATAGTTTTGATAGGTTGATAGTTTGCGATAATGCGAATCTTGCACAAATTTTAATTGCCAATAATTTCCACTTTGAAAATAACTGCGCCATCCTTAGCATTACTGGTTATCCACAAAGTATTTTTGCAACAACTATGGAAATGCTACGTCGCAACCCTAACTTAGAAGTATATGCTTTTCATGATTGTAGTCCCCAAGGAATCGGTTTAATTCATCAACTGCGTACCAGTGCGGAATGGTTTGCAGATACTAATATAGTTATTGTTGATGTAGGATTAACACCACGTCAAATTTTGGCTGCTAAGGGGGGAATGTTTATTCAAAGTTGTGTAGAGTCAGCCGAAGCTGCTAAACAATTATCTACAGAAATTAAAGAAAGTATCTCTGGTGAAGAATTGCAATGGTTGGAAGCAGGAAAGTTTGTGGAATTGGAATCTTTTACACCCGAAAGATTAATTCAAGTGTTAAATAAAAGTATTGCAGGTGTAAGCATTGGTAATGATACTAGTTTACTTGCAGTAGACGGTACAAGTAGTGATAATTTCTATTACGTAGACAGTTTTGGGTAATATTATATCCGGTTCAGGACTTATATCAAATCCGTCTAAGTAAGTCGGCGTTAAAAAATCAAGGTATGTCATTGCGAGTGAAACGAAGCAATCCCAGGATTTTGAACGTGATTTAAATTTTGTTCCATAGCTAAGTTTATTTGTGCCGATCTACTTACATCTGAGTTGTATATTTTTTTAACGCAAAGTTACGCTAAGGTAAACGCAGAGGGACACAGAGTTGTTTTTCACACATATTTTTTATCCCACACAGAGGTAAACGGAAAGGATATTACCGTGAAAAGTCAGTTAATTGTCATCTCAATTAAATAATATCTTTTATTAGTTTTTACTAGGAATAAGTAGGCAAATTCAAGATATTTTTGGAAGACAAATGAATAGGGGTGAAGCAGCATGAAGTTTAAGGTAGTTTACATTTTTTCATTTTAAAAATAGAAGATTTTTTGTCATGTTAAAATAAGTTAATGAATGCCAAAGCTTTTATTATCAATACTTACAGCTTATTTATTTAACTATTGTTGTACTGATTCATACCCTGGACAGATAACTATCTGACACATCTATTTAATAGAACTTCCGAATAAAAAACTATATTAATTAATAAGAACAGAGACAAGATTTATTAAAAAAATGAATAGCGAATTAATCAGCACGGAAGAGTTATCTGTCTTAGATTTAGAAGCAATGTTTATGCTTTTGAACAAACATTTTGAAGGAGTGAAAAGAGATGTATTCAATAATGACTTAGATAGTAAAAACTGGGTGATATTAATCAAAGATGAACAAACAAATCAATTAAAAGGGTTTTCGACATTACTAATGTACGATACCTATTTTGAAGATGAAAAAATCAGCATTGTATTTTCAGGAGATACCATTGTAGATCCTACAGCTTGGTCGAGTTCGGCGCTATCTGCTGGCTGGATATCTTCAATAAATAAACTGCGAAACGAATACTGTACTGGTAAACTTTACTGGCTGTTGATTTCTGGGGGTTATCGCACCTATCGTTTTTTACCGTTATTCTGGAAAGAGTTTTATCCTCGTTATGATACTCCTACTCCGGAAGGTATTTTATGTTTAATGCAGGATTTAGCTGTTAAACGTTTTGGTGAAAATTACAATATCACAACTGGTGTAGTCCGTTTTCCCCATCCCCATATACTGCGCGATGGATTGCATGGTATACCCGCTCAAAGATTGCGAGATCCCCACATTCAGTATTTTCAGATGCTTAATCCCGGTCATTTAAATGGCGATGAACTAGTTTGTTTTACGGAAATATGTGAAGAAAATCTTACCCGTGCCGGACGTAGAATGTGGTTTGCAGATAGGAGAAATCAAGGCATAAATAAAAATTCAATCTTAAAAATTCCGGCTTAGATCGAACAAATGCGGTTGGGTTGAAATATAGGCGTTGAATAGTTTTGAGTTGCATTGCTTTTACCATGCTAAAAACTTTTCATCTTAGAAATAGCGCCTTTACATACAACTTCTTTACAGCCGGGCAATTCCGGTAATGAAAATGACATGAAAGTCGTATCAAATAATCTTGGCTCATATCGTTATACGCAAATATTTAATCATCCCAGACGTTTCGTTGAAGGTTGGTACTGGGCTATTCCTTCCAGAAAACTACGAAAAGGGCAGGTACGAGCTGTTTCGTTGCAGGGTAGAGAGCTAGCAATTTATCGAGATATCAACGGTAAACTGGTTTGCTTTGACGCTTATTGCCCCCATATGGGCGCTCATCTTGGAGAAGGCAAAGTAGAAGGTGAGGGATTGCGTTGTTTGTTTCATAATTGGAAATTTAATAGTAAAGGTGATTGTGTTGATGTGCCTTGTTTGGGAACTGGGCTTCCCTTGGAGTTGAAAACCTGGCATGTTGCCGAAAAGTACGGTATGGTATGGGTTTGGACTGGTAAAACACCAAAACAACCTTTACCTTTTGTTCCAGAATTAGAAAATTTTGAATGTGATAGTGTTATAACTTCTGGATTCGTGAAAAACTGTCACCCAAATGTGGTGATGATTAATGCGATTGATGCACATCATTTCAATACGGTTCACAATCTACCTTTGGAGATTGTTTTTCGCAAGGAACAACTTAACGAAAATGCCATCGTTTTTAACAATGTTACTAGGGGTGGTGGAGATTCATTTTTGATGAAATTAATCCGCCCTTTCTATAAAAAAGCTGTTACCTATAGTATGTGTTATTGGTATGGAAGTATTGGTACAGTAACTATAGGTCCTGATTTTCTACATTTTCATATTATCTTCGCCTTACGTTTGCTTGAAGGTGGGAAAGCGGAAGGGCAAACTATTTTAGTAACTAAAAAACGTCGTGGTGTTTTCGGTTGGTTGTTTAACAGGGTGGTGCTTTGGCTAACGAAACTAGTGGGTAACTATTTCGCTAAAGGTGATACCCAGATTTTTCAAACGATTAATTTTGACTTTCAAACACCAACTAAAGCAGATAATGCCATTTTGCAATTTATTCAGAATGTAGAAAAACAAAAAGGTTTGCGTTGGGGTAGTTGGGAGCCTGTAAACGAAGAAGAAGAAAGACAACGCCAAAAGAAAATAGAAATGGTGGAATCTAAAGGAGAAGCAAATGATTGACAGCTTAAATAAACCCGGTTTCTTGTCGTGAAAGCAGAATTATCTAGTTATAAAATCGCAAAGAAACCGGGTTTCTGGCAAATCTTGCACCATTCTCAAAAAGCTGAAAGAAACCCGGTTTCTTGTCGTGAAAGCAGAATTATCTCCATATAAATCGCAAAGAAACCGGGTTTCTGGCATTGTTGCAAGATGTCAGTTAAAAGGCAATATATATACATGACTCTTAATTATCAGCTTCGCAGTTAGGATTAGAAGCGGGCAATATTGCCCGCAGACGTTACTAAAAATGAAACAAGGGTGTTGAAGTTTAATAGAAGCACAACAATTACAAGAAATACATTAGTAAAATCTTGAAAGATGAAAAGATTTCTTACAGTTCGCTCGGTGCTTTTCAATTCATTTTTGGTAATTACCTTTGCTGCTTGCGGAGTAAATTCTAATAAAAAAGCCGATATTTGTTTGCAGGAAGATTCTGAGATGTTAATTCCAGGAAATAAAATTGCCAGAAATCAAGCTGAAGATGATTCCCATCCAATGCTTTTACCAAAAGAACCTATTCCTGAAGATACTTCTCACCCTATGGTTATTTCTATGTGTCCACATTCGGAAAATTAAATTCATTGTCGAGGCTGATAATTTTCAGATAATTTGAAAATTAAATATCAATTCTGCTTGTACGAGAATGATAAGCTGTTGTGCATTTAATTTGTGTATTTGGACGGGCGGAAATGCCTATCTCAAAATGAAATGGTAATTTTTTAAGTGTTGAAATAATGAATAAACAAAATACTGTTGCTAGATTAGATTTACCTCATATAGATCGAGAAGATAAGATAAATAGAATTTTATCTGCTGCATTGGATAAAAGAGGGGAATCTATAAGTACAAACATAGAAACTCCACTTAACTACTGGAATCAAGAATATTTCAACTTGCATAAAGTCAAAATTTTTCAAGAATCTACAGCTAGAGAAAAAAGTTTGATTTTACAGCTTTGCAACTTAGAAATTTTGCAGGAAGCTTATTTTATTGAAAAAGCTGGAGTCGGATATATGGGGAAAATGATTTTACTATCAGAAACGACTGAAGAAAGAATGCTTTACGGTTTGTTCGCTGGTGATGAAGTTAATCATTTATCAAAAATTAGCGGTTTTTTACCAGTTCCGAAAACAAGCAACAGTCAGTTTTTAACTTTATTAGAAGAAGTGGTAGAAAGCAATGACAAAACAGTACTATTATTTGTACTTCAGGTAGTTTTAGAAGGATGGGGTTTGACTCATTATCGTCGCATTGCAAAATATTGTCAAAATATGCGATTACGCTCAATACTTAATAGTTTTTTGCAAGATGAAAGTCGGCATCATGCTACCGGCGTAACCCTATTTGAAAAAATATCTTTAACTAAATATAGTCAAGAAACTATTACAGAAATTTTGGCAATGTTTTTGCAAATGGTGCAAGTGGGACCCCAAAGTGTTGTCAAAGCAATCGAACAAGTAAAAGGTAGTTTATCTAGAGAAGAAAAAACAAAGATTTTTGAACAATTGGATACCGAGAATCATAGCGGCATTCGTTTGAAAACATTGCAAAGCTTAATGCATCTGCCTAATGCAACTAGCGTCATAGATAGTTTAGAAAATAAGGGTTACTTTCAACCTTTAAAAGCTAGTTTATGTGTTTTATAGGACTTAGGCAACTAACATATTCTTCTTGTAGGGTGCTGTGACACTTTGAGAAGTTTTGAACGTAGTAATAACCTTAGTAGTGTCACGCACCTCAAGGGGTGACAATTGGGTAATATAAAATCCGTTTGTGTCGGAATTACATATTTTAAAACGCAAAGGAACGCAGAGGAAAGCGCAAAGGAACGCGGAGTTTTTTTCGCTCATATTTTTTAAAATTCCGATGTAAGGGGAAAAGATATAAGTCTTATTGTATAGAAAAATAATTGATAATAATATGATTGAAACCAAAGAAAATACGCTTTTAGAAAATAAAAAAGTCTACGGTAAACTGCAAATCAACTATAAGCGTAACAAACAGCAAGACTGTACGGAATTATTAGATAAAGCTGCTGCTGGTTTTAACTATAATGATTGCAAAGATGAATACTGGAACCCCGAACAATATTCTTTACTCTACGGTACACCTTTGTGGACTCAAGCAAGTAAAAGTCAAAAAATAATTCTCAATCAACTTTACTGGGTAGCTTATTATAGCCAAATAATTTCTGCTGAAATAGCAACTATTCTATTCAATCAAACTAGTGCAGCGGGACTTTACGCTCAAGAGGATTTTCGGTTAATATGCGATATGCTCGATTTAGAATCAGCACAGGAACGCTGTCATATCAACGCTTTCAAAACAATTTCCCATCAAGTTGAATCGACGTTATTTGGAGAACGCATATTTACTTATCCCATGCGCGGGCCTTATACTGAAACTATGGTATTCGCCGATACTAACTTTCTCAAGACTCAATGGAAAAAACTTCAACTACAAGCTTTCGGATTAATCTCGGCAGATAATACTTTTCTAGCTTGTCAATATTTTACGGTAAGAGGTTTGCGTACTCTCAACGGCAAGTTAATTCAACATAAACTCAGCAATTATTATCAAAACCACGATAATCCAGAGAATGCACCTATACCTGCAAAAATTTCTTACTATCACTTCATGGATGAAAGTTTTCATTTTAATAGTTCCACGATAATCTCCCATGACATAATTAAATGCATCAAACCCCCGACAAAATTTGAGAAATTTGTTGCAAATTTAGGAATACGAGGTTGCCAAAAAGACCATTATCATTGTTCAATCGCAGTTAACGGCATATTTTGGTACGATGCTGCACTTTACCCAGCTATTTACCGACTGTTGCGATCGCAAGTTTTTGGGATGAGCGATACTGAAGCCAAAGATATGATATGTCGTTGTTTCACTGAGGAGACAGAAGCATTACACAATAGCTTTCAAACTCATCATCAAGCAATGGAATCCTATAAAGTTTATCTTGAATCCTTGGATTATCTATGGAAAAGTAACCGTGAAATGTCTTTAATGGCTGGAAATTCAATTTCTAGATATTTAAAGGAGCAAAGAAGAACTTTTAAAAAATGGTTAGCACGTCATACTACTCGTTTAAGGAATTAAAAAAGGGGGCTTTTATTCCCTCCTTTAAAAGGAGGGTTAGAGGATGTTTGGGAAGTTATAAATAAAACCATAAACTTTAAGATCCCCCTAAATCCCCCTTAAAAAAGGGGACTTTAACCCCCCTTTTTAAGGGGGGAAGGGGGGATCATCCGATAATTAAGTTAAAAACTATACTTTTCAAACATCCTCTTAGGGAGGATCTCTCTTAACCGAGTAGTATTGTTTAGTAAGTAATTGATAATTATAAATAATCAATATGAAAAGAATAAATTACACTCTCTTAGGAAGTTATCTATATTTAATTGGTTCTGTTTTGTTCACGATTAACTCGTTTATAGATTTATTTAAGCAAGTATCATTCTATTCTATTTCTTATAGTTGTGGTGGAATATTGTTCACAATGGGTTCAATACTTTTCATAATTGATTCCAAAAACAAATAGTCATTAGCAAAGGATATAACTTTGATTTTTTGTTGCTTATTTCTAATTCTCTATCTTAAATAATTTACAACAGCATCACGAAATTAAATATATGAACTCATTACAAAACCGAAATACTCAACCATTAATTGAGATGAAAGTCTTCAACAATTGGAATATTGTGGCAAAAGGTTGGTATATAGTTTGTCCGATTAGAGAAATAACTGTAAATCAAGCTAAATCTTTTGTTGTTTGCGGTCAAAAAATTGTAGTTTTTCGCGGTAAAGACAAAAAAATAAGAGCATTAGATGCTTATTGTCCTCATTTAGGAACAGATTTAGCAATAGGAAAAGTTGATGGTAATTTAATTCGCTGTTTCTTTCATCATTGGGCTTTTGATGGCGAAGGAAAATGTCAAGACATTCCCTGTCAGTCAAATATTCCTGCAAAAGCTAAATTACAATCTTACGCTACTGCTGAAAAGTATGGATTTATTTGGGTTTATCCAGATTCAGAAGCACCAGAACAAGTTGCAGAATTTGACGAGTTAAAGAATAAATCTCTTTTATTCAAATACGATAAAGCTTTTGAACGTAACTGTCATCATCATATTTGTATGATGAACGGAATCGATGCCCAACATCTACAAACCGTGCATAAATTGAATATCAAAATGGATTTATTTCTAGATAAAAATCAATCTGGAAATATCATAGATTTTACTCTTGCTGGCGAATTCCCTAAAACAACATTTAGAGAAAAAATCGCAAGAAAGATACTTGGTAATTATTATGAATACACCATGAGATATGCCGATGGTTGCTTGGGATTGCTAACTATCATGAAAAAAGTTAAATTCATGCCGCCCCTATATATGATTTACGCTTATACACCTCTCGACAGTAGAAAAACTAAAATTCTACCAATTTATATAACTA
Organism: Cyanobacteria bacterium J06633_8; assembly: GCA_039820645.1. Lineage (GTDB taxonomy): Bacteria > Cyanobacteriota > Cyanobacteriia > Cyanobacteriales > Nostocaceae > Rivularia. The sequence continues at coordinate 21,381 of JBCBPQ010000001.1, forward strand.
AAAAAAGACCGGGATTAATTGGCTATTGTATAAGTAGATTTCTACTATTGATGACGAAACTTGCTTACTATTTTTTAAGAGGGGAAGACGGAATTATTTACGACAATATTCGCTATAATCCAAACGCTATTTTAAATATTGATGAACCTTTAGTTAAATATATGAGTTATGTCAATCAACTTCAACCTTCTATTTGGTCAGTTAAAAATTAAATATCATAATCATAAATTAATACTACTCGTTGAAGCATTATTAAACTCGTTTTCATATCCCCTAACCCCCTTAAAAAGGGGGCTTATTTCCCTCCTTTCTAAGGAGGGCTAGGGAGGATCTATTCTTAAGCAACAAATATTGAATTAGAAAGAAATTAATAAAATTAATTTGTATGTCTAAAAAAATTTGCAACATCCAATTTCCAGAAACTAATTATCAATCAATTGAATTAGAAGCCAACCAAAACCTAGCCGAACATTTAACTGTGGAAAATTCGCCAATACTTTTCGGTTGTCGTACCGGAATTTGTGGTACTTGCCTTGTAATTATTGATGGTGATATACCTCCTGCATCAGCAGCAGAAAAAGAACTTTTAGAAATCTTAGCTCCGGAAAATCCAAAAGCAAGATTAGCTTGCCAAATTCAGCTAACTAAGGATATTCAAATTACTTCTTATTCTTAAGGCGATGCAGTCTAAACCTGAATGATGATTTTACAATTGGGCTGTCTTCCCTTCTTTAAGCTATAAATTATCAGCGCTTAAGCCCAACTAAGAACGCTTACAAAAACCTATCAACTACCAACTATCCACTATCAACTAACAACTATCAACTCTCAACTATCCACTATCCACTATCAACTAACAACTAACAACTAACAACTATCCACTATCCACTATCAACTAACAACTAACAACTAACAACTATCCACTATCCACTATCCACTATCAACTATCAACTATCCACTATCAACTATCCACTATCAACTAACAACTAACAACTATCCACTATCAACTAACAACTAACAACTATCCACTATCAACTAACAACTAACTTATGAAATTTGAAGATTTTTGGTATGTTGTTGCATTCAGCCATCAATTAAAACCAAATAAAGTTTTGTCTCGAACAATTTTAGGTGAATGGCTAGCAATATTCCGTGGGGAAGACGGTAAACCCGTCGCTTTACGAGATAGGTGCATTCACAGGAATACTCGCTTATCAAAAGGTAAAGTTTGTCAAGGAAAAATAGAATGCCCCTACCACGGATGGGTTTACGATAATACTGGAAAAGTAGTAAAAGTACCTTCCCAAGGAGATGATTTCTGTCAAAGCAAAATGGGAAGATGCCAACTTTACCAAACAAAAGAACAAGATGGCTATATTTACACGCGGTTATCCTCCCAGCCTTCAGAAGAATTTGCTCCTTTTAAAATGCCCCTTTACCAACAACCGGGATGGGAAACCGTCAAAGTAATCAATCGCTTTCATAATAACGTTACCAACTGTGCAGAAAATTTTATTGATGTTCCTCATACCGCTTCCGTACATCCTGGAATCTTCCGCAAATCAAATAAACAACAATTAGAAATGACAGTACAAAGACACAATGGCAGCGTGTTTGCAGAATACCGCAACGAAACCACTAATCTGGGATGGTTTACCAAATTTCTTAATAGTAAAGGTTATAAAATTCGCCATACCGATAGCTTTCATATGCCGAATGTCACCAGCGTAGAGTACGACATGTCGCCCAATAGAAGACTATTTATCACCAGCCAATGTGTTCCCGAAACAGAAAATTCAACTTTAGTGTATACCTACATAACTTACAATTACGGCATTTGGAATAAACTAGTAAAACCTTTGGTACATTGGACTACACAGCATATTATCCGCCAAGATATTCAAGCCTTGAAGATTCAGGGGGAAGCAATCGAAAAATATGGAATGCAATTTGCTAATACCCCTGCCGATACTATCCATATTTTCGTTGAGTCTATTCGCAACCAAATCGCAGCAGGAAAAGATCCCAGACAACTCCCCGATAAATCCGTAAAAGTAAAATTCTGGGTTTAAATGAAAAAATTCACAAAAAAAGAAGTGGCGCAGCCACTTCCAAAAAATTCCCAGGTAGAACCTGAGAAAAGTATAGCGACTATATAAGCCAAAAATCGTATAAATTGAAACTGATTTATTATTATGTTAGTTTTCTTTACGTTCGTAATTCTTCTAGCATTAACCATTACAAATAGCAAAAAACCCTTTCTATTCTGGGAAAAGACTGGTGAAGATTGGTTATTAGACGGTATTGGCTTATTTTTTCAAGGAATTGTAATACCGTTTTTGCAAATAACGGTAATTTTTCAACTTTATCAGTTCTTAATACCACGTAATCATGCTTCATTAAACATTCATCCGATTCTCGCTTTCCTGTTAAGTTTTGTGTTTGTGGATTATCTCTATTACTGGAATCATCGCCTATTCCATAGCAAAAGCATATGGTTTATCCATCAAGTACACCATACTGTAACAGAAATGGATGTATTAGGAACTTCCCGTAATACTTTGTGGACGAGTTTTTTTATTGTTTATTTGTGGATTCACTCGTTATTTTTATATTTACTCCAAGAACCGAGCTGGTATATTGTAGGCATCAGTTTAAGTTCGGCTTTGGATTTGTGGCGGCATAGTAACCTGAATCCAAAATTAGATTCTTGGATATATACTTATTTATCTCCGTGGTTGATTTTACCGCAAGACCATGCTTGGCACCATTCGACAGATTGTATACAAGGAAACTACGGTGCAAATTTGAAACTCTGGGATAAATTGCATGGTACTTATTACAAGTCAGAAAATGCCCCAGATTCATTAGGTGTTAGTAATTCCTTATCTTTAGTTAAAAAATTATTTCTACCGTTTTAAAGAAAAAGCAATAAGAAGGTAAATTTTCGTCAGAACATATTTACTGTCTGCTATAACTTATAAAGTAAAAACTTCATATTACGGACAGAAAGTTTAAAGTAACTGTAGTTTCATTTACTTAAATTCCGGATTTTTACTTATCTCAAAAGAAATAAACAGATATCAGTATAGATAATTTCAGCAACTACCACATTTTAATTCATGACTATACAAAGCAGGATACTTTTTTTATTCCCTAGTGCTGTAATGCTTCTAGCATCTATGTCTTTTTTATGGATTTGTCAATCACCAAGCTTTTATAGTATTACGGCTTTGTTATTCACTTTATATGGATTCCCGTTATTAATTCATAAAATACATAATTATTTCTACCCCCTTGAAGAAGGAATTAGTTATTTAAAAGGTAAACAATATTCTCCTTGGTGGGGAAGTCATCAAATCCAGTCTATATATATATCTTTTACTATATTAGAATCAGTATTACGTTTGATTCCTGGGGCATTTTCATTGTGGTTGCGACTGTGGGGAGCAAAAGTTGGTAAAAATGTGTATTGGACTCCCAAACTAGAAATAGCAGATCGTTCCTTAATTGAAATAGGCGATAACGTAGTTTTTGGTCAAAGTTGCGCTGTAATATCTCATGCAATCAAGCCTAAAAAACAGGATTTAATGCTGTATGTAAAAAAAATAAAGATTGGTAACAACGTATTTATCGGAGCAGGTTCTTATATTACTCCTGGGGTAATTGTAAAAGACGAAACTTTTATATCTGCCCAAAGCAGTTTGTATCCAAATAAGATTATTTCTCCAAGCTTATCAAATAATCTATCAAACAATAAGAATCAATTGACTCAGCATCAAAATTAATTTAACAAATTACAACCACTTAAGAAGATGGGCGGAAAAGTATAGTTTTTATCACAATGCTCGGATGATTCCCCCTCCCCCCCTTTTTAAGGGGGGGTTGAAGTCCCCCTTTTTAAGGGGGATTAGGGGGATCTCAAAAGTTTAGAGTATCATTTATAGCTTTCAAAACATCCTCTAATAAACGTCCCCAATTTAAATTGAATATGAAATTAATAATAAAACTGTTCAAAAAGATAACTGAATCAGCAAGCCGTAAATTCTACCAGGCTCTAGAAAATCCTCAAATCGCTCAGCAAAAAGTCCAGAATGAAATATTTAAAAGCTTAATAAAAAGCGATTATGGCAGGTATCTACGCCTAAAAAATATTAATGAGTGGCATAAAATTCCTATAGTCGAATACCACAATATTCAAAATTGGATTCATACACAACAACAAGATCAAACTCATTTACTTTCTTCCGAACGAGTTATTTTTTACGAAAAAACTTCTGGAAGTAGCGGTGCAGCTAAATCGATTCCCTATACCAAATCTTTACGGCATTCTTTTAATCAAATGTTTTGTATATGGGCGCACGATTTAATCAAAAATGGTCCTAATTTTACTACTGCCAAGATATACTTTTGTATCTCGCCGCAGATAGGAGAAGAAAAAGTAGAATTAGAAAAATCATATTTATCTCAATCTCAATCTCAATCTTTACAAGATGATTCCGAATATTTAGATGGTTGGCTAAAATTTGTAATCGGAAATTTTATAGTATCTCCACCTGGTTTAAATAAACTGAATGACGTAGAAAAGTTTAAACATCAGCTTGCAAAAGCGCTTTTAAAATCCGATGAGCTAGAAATAATTTCTATTTGGAGTCCTACTTTTCTGAAAGTAATCCTTGATTATATTCAACAACACCGTAAAGAACTAGCATTAGAATTGACAAACGTAATGTCCGCAAGACGACGTTTAATGTTATTACAGCCTCATTTATTCAAACAAGTATCTGTAAATCCGAAATTAAACGAACTATTACAAAGAATTAAGAGTAATAAAATTCCTTGGCATCTATTATGGAGCGAATTAAAACTAATTTCTTGTTGGGATAGTACAAATGCTGCTGATGGTGCCGATTTCTTACGCTCTTTATTTCCCAATGTTTTAGTGCAAGGAAAAGGACTTTTGGCAACAGAAGCACCAATGACTATTCCATTAATTCCTGCCAAAGGATGCGTACCTCTACTTAATGAAGTGTTTTTCGAGTTTATAGATGAAAGTGGTTTTGTTTATCAACTGCATCAATTAAAACAAGGAGACACTTATGAAATGATTATTTCTCAAAAAGGTGGATTCTACCGCTATCGTATAGGAGATAGAGTACGTTTTACCCATTTATACCTAAACACACCTTGTCTAGAATTTTTAGGCAGAAAAAAAGAAATTAGCGATTTAGTTGGTGAAAAACTACACTCTGAATTTGTTCGCGAACTTCTAGAAAATTTACCTTTAGAAGCAGCATGTTTTAAAAGTTTAGTACCCGTAAAATATCCTAAAGAGCATTATATTTTATTACTGGATAATGCAGAACATAATCCCGAAGAAATCGCAATTCAATTAGAAGCAGGATTACAAAAATCACACCACTATCGTCGAGCCAGATTATTAGAACAGTTAGAAACAGCCAGAGTTCTGATATCTCCAAAAATCCCCGAAATTATCAGCTTACATAAAACTAGTTATGGAAAAAAATGGGGAGATTTAAAACACGATATTTTAGTTAGTCAACCGATTGAAAATAAATTATTAGCTGAATTAGAAAAAGCATTCTTGATTAGTCATAATTGATTTTTTTATAAACCGGATTTGTCACCTTTATAGTTAGTAATAGTCGCAATCACAAGAATAAATTAAGTATTTCAGCCGTTTAGATCCCCCAATCCCCTTAAAAAGTGTGGCTTTGTGTAAGCCTTAATAGTTTAGGACTTACGCAACTGGCACATTTTTCTTGTAGGGTGCTTGTACACTGACTAATTGTTAAAGGAATAATAGGGCAATCAGTGTACGGCACCAGCCGAGCATTATGACAATTGCGTAAGTCCTAATAGTTATATATAACTGAGAAAATCCAATGGTTGCCAATCCTCAATTTCAATACATGAGTCCCGAGGAATACCTGGAATGGGAAAAAACTCAGGAACTCCGTTACGAATATATTGACGGAGAAGTATTCCTAAGAATGGGAAAAACAAAATCACATAATCGTATTTGTTTTAACTTATATATTGAATTAGATAATTTTTTAGTTGACAAAGAATGGGAAATTTATGCTTGTGAAGTGAAGTTAAAAATAACATCAAAATCTTATCATTATCCCGATGTAGTGGTAATTTGTGATGATAAGGATAAACAAGCAATTGATATGATTAGATATCCTTGTTTAATTGTTGAAGTTCTTTCCCCATCAACGGAAGCTTTTGATAGAGGTAAAAAATTTACTCGCTATCGTCAATCAAACACTTTACAAGAATACGTTTTAATTGAATCCGATGAAATTGCTGTGGAATGCTTTCGTCGTAATGATGAAGGTTTATGGGTTTTACATACCTATGGGGAAGGAGATACTTTAACTTTGGAAAGTGTAGGAATTTCGATTCCTGTGGAGAAATTGTATCGACGAGTTCAGTTTGATGTCGGAGAGAAGAATTAACAACTAAACTTAAGAGTCTCTTAAAGCTTAAAATTAAGAAGGTGCAATCTTCAAATCAAATCTTTCATGCGTCGAGATTCAATTTTTTATAAACTATTTCAACAATCGCCAACTTTACTATTTGAGTTATTGACAAATTCACCAGAAAATGCGGCAGAATACAGATTTGATTCGGTAGCAGTCAAAGAACCGAAATTTGAAATCGACGGGGTATTTTTACCACCAGAAAATCAAAGTACGAGGGTTGTATATTTCTGTGAAGTACAGTTTCAGCAGGACAAAAGACTTTATGAACGGGTATTTGCAGAATCCCATTTATATTTTTATCGTAACCGAGATAGATTTAATGATCTGCAAATAGTCATCATCTACCCATCCCGTAGCATAGAGCAAGATGAAATTCGTCCTTTTCGGAGTCTACTGAATGGAGATCAAGTAAATCGTATATATTTAGATGAGTTGGGTGATATTCGCTCTTTACCCCTGTGGGTAGCATTAATGGTTTTGACTACGATTGATGAGGAACAAGCAACCCAGGAAGCCAGATATTTACTGACAAGAAGTCAACAGGAAGCCCCTCAATCGGAAAATCGCGCCATAATGGAGCTAATCACGACAATAATGGTTTATAAGTTTGAGGGTAAAAGCCAAAGGGAGGTAGAAGAAATGCTAGGAATTACACTTCAAGAAACACGAGTCTATCAAGAAATTAAAGAAGAAGGAAGAGAATTAGAAGCCAAAACACTCATCTTTCGTCAATTAACTCGACGAGTAGGAGAATTGCCTCAAGAGGTGCGATCGCGTATCGAATTTCTTTCCTTAGAACAGTTGGAAGATTTAGGAGAAGCTTTGCTTGATTTTCAAGGGATGTCGGATTTGGATGCTTGGTTGGAAACAGTCGTAGATGAAAAGTAAGTCAATCAATTTTTGTTTTTTTGCAATTCTTCAAAAGCTGCGTATCGCAAGTTCTAGTAAATTACTTGCTAGCATTTGAAGCGATAAATTCAACTATCTTTATTTTTTTACAGTGAGTAATGTTTATCTTTATTAACTGATTTTTGTTTTTGGTTGTAATATTGTCACTAACTAAAATATATATAGGTATATTAAATCAACTCAAAAAGTATGAGTTACTAAGGTTAAAGCTCTGCATGTCAAGGGTTAAAGGTTAAGGTTCTCGCAATCTTCCCATACCCAATCCCCAATCCCCAATGCCCAATGCCCAATCACTCAACCACTTCATTAACCGGAAACCTATCAATTAACTGAGTTGCCCGCTGAGCATTACGCTTAATTTCTTGTGGTAAATGAGGAACGTGAGGAATTTGCGATAATAAATCTAAGGTACGACGTAAAATTCTGACTACATCCCCTTCATCTAAAGTTGTGTTTTCGCATAATTCTACCCAATCCATTCCTAATGCCCATTGCTCTACCAAAGTAATTAATTCAAACTCCAACCATACAGGTAAAGCGGCTCCATACCTGCGTTGTAATTGAAACACCTTGCGACGAATCGGGCGTAATGAAGCTAAAGCATCTGCAACTTCATCGCTAAGCTCAAAAAACACTCTACTATCAGGGCGAGAAGTTTCCGTTACCAATGCTGCAATGGCTGTAGCAAAATGGTGGGGGGCTAATCCATCTAAGTTGCCACTATTAAGCACTAAACCCAACCACAATTCATTCTCTCCCCGAATTGCCGCAGCCATTTGCCCCAACTCACTGGGTACTAAATTATTCAAAGCCTCAAAATATTGGAGAATTTCAATTAATGTAATGAATTCATCCCAATGACGTTGAGATTGCTGTTCAACTTGCGATCGCAATTGTTGGATTTCGGCTTCTAATTCAACAGCGCGGGTTTGACGCTTATATATGCTAGCAGCATTGCCCAATCCATATAGCGGACTACTTTCCAATTGCTGCTGCACATTTGTTACCACACCCAGTTGTTCAACTACCTCCGGAGCCATCAAAGAATCATCCGCAGTTTCGGGAATTTCTGCCGCAATCGCCTCTGTAATTTCATCTCCAGAACATGACTCTCCGGGTTTTAATAATAATTCAGATGGTGGCAATAAATCGGGAGATATGTCAATCCTAGGTATTTGAGCGTATAAATCTATTACATCACTCACCGAATTCACATACCAACGGTTGTTTTTTCCCAAACAAACTAAAAAGGGTGTTTCATTGCCAGGAGTTTTACCAACTAAAACAGCTGTTATTGGTGCGGATAATTCGGGATTGTCTCCCTTAATACTTAGCAAAGTTCCAGACACGGCAAAGCTAAGCATCATACTTAATTCTTCTTTGCGTGTTTCTGCTGCTTGTTCTTGTAAAGTTGTTAGCAGTTTGCGCTCTACTTTTAAACGCTGACGCAATTTTTCATATTTAGCAACTTCCTCGGCGCTAACATCAGCAATCTTTGATTTTATTTGTACTAAATGTTGTTTAAACTCAGCAATTCTTTTGTACTGTGGCTGTAAATGCAGAGTAGCTAAATATTGCCCAAAGCTTCGTTCAATTAATTCCTTCGCCTCTTCTAATGTATGGGTTTGCAGCAAATTTAACACCATACCGTAACTAGGTGAAAACTGGCTAACCAAAGGGTCTGGATGAGATGTAGCTAAATAACCAGCTTCTTTAGATCCCTCAAACGGCGTTTGCAATGTTACCACATAACCAACTTCATCCATACCGCGACGACCGGCTCTTCCTGCCATTTGCAAGAATTCGGAAGGATTTAAAAGCCGATGCCCGCTATCGGTACGTTTAGAAAGGGTGGAAATTACTGTTGTTCTAGCAGGCATATTTATACCTGCGGCTAAGGTTTCCGTTGCAAATACAACTTTAATTAAACCTTGCTGAAATAACTCTTCTACTAAAGCTTTCCAAGCAGGTAAAATACCGGCATGATGAGCGGCAATTCCCCGATAAAGCGGACCAACATGTCCGGCTCTTCCGGCATCTGGATTCCGAGTCAGAAACTCATCAATTTGAGGTCGCAATCTTTGGGCTTCATCCCCATCAACCAACCATAAATCCCCAACCTCAGCCACTGCTCGATCGCAACCCCGACGGCTAAAAATAAAGTAAATAGCTGGCAACATATCTCTTTGACGCAAATGCTGCAAGACATAACTAATATCAGGAGATTCTTGTCTAGCAATTTGCTTGCTTTTATCGCCTCTTTTTCTCTTTCTTTTTACCAGACGATGATTTAGCTGAGTTTTTTGTTCATTTAAAAGAGGAAACAACCCCTTACTATTCCCAAAATGGAAATCAAGGGGAACCGGACGATAATCCGAATAAATTAAATCTGTGGGGCCATGAACTTGATTTAACCAATCAGTAAGCTGGTCGCTATTATCAACCGTTGCCGAAAGAGCTACAAGCTGAATTGATTCCGGACAATAGATAATAGATTCTTCCCAAACCGTCCCTCGTTGACGGTCATTCATATAGTGGCACTCATCTAACACCACCGCTTCCACATCTATTAAAGAAGTACCCACTTGTCCAATCGGTGTACCGTAGAGCATATTACGGAAAATTTCCGTAGTCATCACCAAAATTGGAGCATCTCGGTTGATAGAAGCATCTCCAGTCAGCAGCCCCACCGAATCAAAACCAAATTCGGAACGGAAATCGCGTAATTTTTGATTGGAAAGAGCTTTTAGGGGAGTAGTATAAAATACCCGCTTTCCTCGTGCCAATGCACGGTATATAGCATACTCACCAATCAAAGTTTTACCGGAACCCGTGGGCGCACAAACAACAACTGAACGTCCAGCATTTAAAGAAGCTATGGCATCGTGTTGAAACTCATCGAGTTCAAAAGAAAAAACTGAACTCGGGTCAACGTCTGAAGTTAGGGCAGGATTATTCACTCAATTAAAATTATATTAATTTTGTATCCAAGTTAATTTTCAATTAATCACTCCAATCCGTAGGCAAGTAGTATTCGCACACAATTACTCCTGCACAATAAATCAAAATCCGTTTATTAACCCTGACGCAGGCTTCTTCGTATTATACTTAACCGCAATCAATTTGATTCAATTTCTCGACATTTCGTAAAAAAACAAGTAATAAGAATTGGTACTTGAGAATTGATAATTGGTAAATAGGTAATGGGCAGTGGGCATTGGGCATTGGGGGTTGAAAATGAAAACAGAAGAAGATGCGAAGGACAAGGAAAATAAGTATTTCGCTACTCGCTACTCCCTACTGCCTACTCCGAACTATTCCCCATGCCCTATGCCCTATGCCCCATGCCCATTACCTATTTTCCTAATTCCTGAGAACGCTTGGCAGCAGCTTTTACAGCTTCAATTAATGCAGAACGAAAGGCAGCTTGTTCGAGCTTATTTACACCGGCTATTGTCGTACCGCCAGGGCTAGTAACTTTATCTTTCAATACTGCTGGGTGCATTTGGCTCTCTTGTAACAATTGTGCGGTTCCCAACACTGTTTGCAACGCCAACTTGCTAGCAACTGTTCTTGGTAAACCTGCTGCAACACCACCATCAGAAAGAGCTTCTACCATCAAAGCCACATAAGCCGGTCCGCTTCCGGAAAGCCCTGTGACTGCATCCATTAAGTATTCTGGTATTTCTTCTACTTCCCCGACTGCGGAAAATAGTTTCTTGGCTATCTCTGTATGTTTAGCTTTAGTATAAGCACCACAACAGATGGCAGTCATTCCCGCACCTACTGTAGCTGGGGTGTTGGGCATTGCTCTGATTACCGGCAAACCTGGGAAAGCTGCTTCTAATTGCTTTAATGGTACTCCTGCCAAAATAGAAACTATGAGCTGCTTGCTGCCATGTTTGATTACTGGTGCTAGTTCTTGAGCAATAGCACTGAAAATCTGAGGCTTAATGGCTAAAAATACAACTTCTGTAGCTTCTGTAAATGCCATGCCGCTATCAGCGATCGCCAAAATTTTGTATTCTTGCTCTAAATAAGCTCGACGTTCTGTAAGTGGTTCGCTGACAACAACTTCAGACGGTTGATAGATCTCACAACTGATGAGGCGGGATAATAATGCTTCACCCATTACCCCGCCGCCAATTAAGCCAAATTTTCTATGATTTGTCATTGCCTCTACAAGTCATTGGTCATTCGTCATTGGTCATCAGGCGGAAACAAACGGACTAATGACTAATGACTAATGACTAGTTTATCTTCATTGTGCCATGTGATTCGGTTCGTTTCCCCACGCTTGACCAGATGGATTTGGATTTGGGCGGGGACGTACTGGTGGTTGAGGAACTTCATGAAGTACTCCGCCAGTAGTGCTAACTTGAACGCAGCTAGGTGTAAACAGAAAGATACTTTCTCCTATACGCTCTTGATGTCCGTCAAGGGCGTAAGTACCTCCTGCAACAAAATCTACAGCACGCTGAGCTTGGTCTGGGTCCATGATTGTCAAATTTAAGACAACAGACTTACGCTCGCGCAATGCTTGAATCGCTTGGGGCATTTCTTCAAAGGTACGTGGTTCAAGAACTAATACCTCAGAAATACCGTTTAATACTCCTGGCATACCAATAACATTACTCATTGCCTTTGCAGAGGAAGTGCTTGTTACATCGGTTCCCATTGTAGGCATTGGTTCGCGCCAACGTCTATTAGCTGGGGCACTTTCTGGTTGAGGAGCAGGAGCAGATACAGGTGCGGGTTGGTTATGCTCGTGATAGAGATTTTCATAACCTTCTGCATCTGGTTCCTCTTCATAGTATTCATATTCTACTGGCTCATTTAGACCAACAAAGTCTCTCAATCGGGAAAATATATTATTCATTGTTACGCTCCTGGTGCCAATCATCTTTATTGAGAAGGTAAAAATTGTTTTTGTCAACTTTTACCACTACAAATAGAGAATAATTGTTACATTGAATCCCTACTTGTAGCATAGGTTACGGGTACTTTACATTGCTTTCATTTTTTTACAACACTTATACCCTGACTACGGACAATGATGAGTGAGAATTATATCTTAGTAATTAGATTATGAAAAGTTGTTTTTACCCCTTATTTAATTTTTATTTGCTTTTGTAGATACTATATCTTTTGTCGTTTTTGTAACTAGGGTATTAAATAAATATTTTGTATCAAATATTGTTATATTTATCCAACTTACGGACAGTCATTCGCTTATACAATGGGAGTTCGCCAGTTTTGAGTATAAGGCTGGCGAATTACAGAGGGTCTATCAAAAGACTGATTATTTTCAAAACGAGGCTGATTTTCCTTCTCCCAGCTTAAAACCGAGTAATATTCAAGAAATAAGCTTTTTATACCTCATTTTTTCGGGATTCTAGCTGACGTTCTCCGAATAAAATAGTTCCCAAACGTATCATTGTTGCACCAGATTGAATTGCTAACTGATAATCTTGCGACATTCCCATAGAAAGCTGCTTAATTTTGATATTTTCCAAGTTCCGTTTATCAATTTCAGTCGCCAGTTCTCTTGTTTGATTAAACACCTTCACAACTTCCGAAGTTTCTAATCCTAATGGTGGAATTGTCATCAAACCTTCAAATTGTAAACTTTGACATCGATTAAGTTCCACCAAATCATCTAGAAGTTGGGATACTGTAAAACCGGATTTACTTGGATCGGGGAGGATTTTAACTTGCAGGCAAACTTTAGGGTTCAGTCCCATTTCCGAAGCTAAAACATTTAAGCGCTGTGCGAGTTTAAGGCTGTCTACAGAATGAAGCCATTGAAAATAAGAAAGAGCCTTTTTAGCTTTATTGCTTTGTAGATGTCCAATAAAATGCCAAGTAATGCCTGATAAGTCTTGTAACTGCTCAATTTTGCTCGTAGCTTCTTGAACCTTACTTTCGCCGAAATCTCGGATGCCGGCAGCATATGCTTCGCGCACCGCTGCCACCGAAACTTTTTTACTGACAGCAATCAATTTCACAGATTCAGGAAGGGAGTCTTGTATTGAACGTATACGTAAGGATAGCGAACTAGTCATTGAAATGTACGTTGAAAAATACTAGTAAGCTGATCGTACTCAATAGATTGCCCGCTGCGACGTAAATTACGCAAACGATTTTCCAACATCATTCTTGCCTCGGTACGTCCTACTGGTTGGAACTTAATTCCTTTTTCATCATTGATTACCAAGAAAAATAAACGTTGAGCATACAACGTAGTAAAAAGCTCTTGACTTTGTTCCACCATACATATTCTGTAAAGTAGTCCCCAGGTTGGATGATTCAAGTAAGTTTCGGAGTTTTCTGAAGTCATTTACTAGTCAAGGTACGAGTACATATATCTTTTCGTTGTTAAAAACAAAAAGTCGGATCAATATTAATAAGATATTGCGGGAATATTTTTAAGCAATGTAAATGTAGGAAGGTAATTACGGTAATTATTTGCACATTGAAGAATGCATTTACGTATGAGAAAATAAAATGTTAAATAGTTGCTAAATTTTTCTCATCAAAAAATACATATTTACCTAAACTGGTTAAAATTCGGACAATTTGTAGTAGAAACTAATTAACAACACATTTAGGTATTTAAACAACTACAAGTAAAAAACTATTCTACCGTAGTCTCTAAACATCATATCAAGCCATTTGATTATTTCCAGTTCAATTGTTAGACATAGGGCATCAAAAGTAATAATTTAGGATTTTTTAAGTTTTGAGTTTTGAGTGTTAACTTTTACGTTTTTGAATTAAAAATGCTTGAAATTTCTAATCTGTTTTGCTTTGAGACCGAATATAGCTGCCACTAGCTTGAATTTACATCTCTATTTGAGATGAATTGAAGTGAAAAAGAGAAAAACTTACCGTCAAGAAATTATTTGCGACTTAAACTATTTGCAATGCTTTTATTTGCGCTTGTGCTTTATGCAGAGATTCGTACCACTCTTTGCGAGCATTGCTATCTGCAACAATTCCTGCGCCAACTTGTCCCCAAACAGAATTAAGATTTGAGTGGTGTAAATTTAATCTGGAAGATTGAGGATCGACCTTTTTAGAGGAATTAAATAAATGATATGGTGTAATGGGCGATGGAGCAAGAGGGTTGAAAGACTTATTTACTTTAGCAGCCACCAACAAAGTGCGAATCAATATATTTAGGTCTAAATTACCTCTTCGATCTAAATAACCGCAGGAACCATAGAATAAGCTACGTTTAACAGGTTCAAGTTCTTCTATTATTTCCATGCAACGAACTTTAGGACAACCCGTTATCGTACCACCAGGAAACATAGCGCTGATGGTGTCGATTACATTTTCTTTGTTTTGACGATTGATTTGTTTGCAGTCGTCGTATTTTAGAATTCCCTTAACGTTGCTAACCAAATGCATTACATGGCTATAACGTTCAATGGCAAACAGTTCATCAACTTGCACGCTTCCCCATTCACAGACTCGTCCCAAATCATTACGCTCTAAGTCTACGAGCATAATATGTTCGGCACGCTCTTTAGTATTAGTGAGTAATTCTTGCGCTAATTTCCGATCTTCTTCTTCTGTCTTACCGCGCTTTCTAGTTCCAGCAATTGGTCGAGTTTGAGCTTGATTTTCGTATACTTGAACTAATCTTTCTGGGGAGCAACTAACGACTTCACCCCAAGGAGTCTTGAAATAGCTAGCAAAAGGAGAAGGATTTATTTTTTGTAAAGCTTGATAAATTTCCCATCCAGAAGCATTTGTTTGAGTCTCAAAACGGATAGAAAGATTGGTTTGAAAAATATCCCCTGCTTTTATGTACTTCTTAGCTTGCAATACAGCAGCTTCATAATCAGCTTGAGAGGTAAGTAATTGCAAGGGAGATAATTTCCGATTGCGAACTACAGATGCTCCCTCTGATGAATCACAATTTTGTTCGAGTTTCTCTTCTAATTGATCGAGTTCGCTGCTATCGCTAGCAGCCAGCCATAAAACCTGCTCCCAATGATCCAGTACTGCGAAACATGCGGGTTCGTACCAAAAAGCGACTGGAAAAGGTAAATTATCGGATTTTAATGTCGGTAAAGTCTCTGTTTCCCCAGCGACATCGTAGCCCAACCAACCCAACCAGCCTCCGTTAAATGGAAGAGAAGAAAATTCAGCTTCTGGGTGCTTTTCTAATATTTGCTTTCCTAATAATTGTTTGAGAAAAGGAAATACTCCCCCTAATTGGGGAGTCCACATTTGCACAACATTATCAATTACCCGAGGTGAACCAGCACATATAGAATAACGAGCTAACTTAGAATTATTTGAATTCTTTGCATAAGGGCTTTCTAGAAGGGCAGCTATTTGATTTTGGCAACCAGAAATAAATAAACAAGCAAAAACGTTACTACCAGTACGCTCCTTTAAAGGAAGCTTCCGCCAATACCAAGGCTGTAATTCTGTAATCATTAATTGGGAAACAGGAAACACAAGGGGACAAAGAGATGAGGAGATAGGGGTAGGACTTACGCAACCGGCAGATTTTATCGTAGGGGCACGTGACACTTTGATTAATTTTGAACGTAGAAATAAGGTATTCAGTGTCACGCACCAGCCGGATATTATGACAATAGCGTAAGTCCTGAGGGGAATCGGGTGACAAGGAGTTAAGAGAATAACTTTTTAATGATTGAGGACTTACGCAACTGGCATATTTCTGCTGTAGGGGCACGTGACACTTAATTAAATTTTTAAGGTAATAATCAGGGTTGTAGTGTCACGCACCACCCGAGTTGTGTGACATTTGCGTAAGTCCTGTGATTATTGAATCAGCTGTTAACTAGCAATAACTATTAGTTAACTTTATTTCCTATAGCAAAGCGCATTCCCCAAAATAAAATTAATACAGCTATGGCTAACCAATCAAAACCTTTTAAACGTAAATGATGCCATTGAACTCGGTGTTGATTGGAACCAATAAAACCCCGTACCACAATACCATTTGCCATTTGATCGGCTCTCAGCAGCAAATTTTGTAACAATCTTTCTGCCACCATCATCCAAACTTTAACCATTCCTTTCAATCCTAATTTTTTCCAGTTAATTGCTCTAGTCATTACCGAGCGAACTAAATTTTGGATTTCTTCCAAAACAAGAGGGATAAAGCGTAAGGATAATGTGAATGTCAAAGCTATTTCGGTGACTGGTACTTTAAAGCGTCTTAAGGGCTGCATCAAACTTTCGATACCCGCCGTGATTTCTTCTGGAGCAGTAGTTAGTAAATATAAGTTTGTGCTGTATAAAACTGTAAAGAAAATAGTACTCAAACGTACTGCTAAATCAAAAGAATGTCTGGTGACTTTTACAGGCCCCGTAGCAAATAATATATAATTATACTCTTGCGATTTAAATCTTGATAAAATGGAATTTTCGGTATTATCTTGAGTTGATGGTTTATTTAAATATTGATTCTCTACAGGTAAACGGGGTTGATAATCAACACCCATCCCATCAGGACTTAGAGATACAAGAATTAAAACCATGAAGCAAATTGATAGTAAATAACCCATTTGCTGCCGCCATACTCTTTGAGGAATTCCAGACACTAATGTGATAAAAATCAATATACATACAAGTATTACCCGCCACCAAGTATTAGCAAAAATATAAGTAGTGAGAAAACTCATTAACCACACAAATTTGACTCGTGAATCGAGTTTGTGCAGCCAAGTAATTGGTTGTTCTAAGTAAAGTCCTAATGGCAAAGAACGTAATAAATCCATTTAAGAGTTAGTTGTTAGTTGTTAGGTGTTAGTTGTAACCGAATCAGTGAAATCAGTGAAATCCATTTAATCCGTGATAGGAGTTAGGAGTTAAAAGTTAAAAATTTTGACCTTTGACCTCTAACCTTTAACCTTTAACCTTTAACCTTTTAACCCCAGACTTTAGTTGCTCTATTAGCTGTAACATTTTCCATATCGCGAACTTTTTTACTTCTCCATAAAAGACGAATAGGAGTGCCTCTAAAACCTAATTGTTCCCGAAATTGACGCTCAATGTAACGGCGATAGTTGTCATTAAAACGCTTAGCGTCATTAACGAACAAAGCTATGGTAGGCGGGCGGGTGCTAACTTGAGTTCCGTAGTAAATTCTCCCTTGTTTACCGCTACGACTTGCCGGTGGTGAATGCCAACGTACTGCTTCTTCTAATACTTCGTTAATTACTGAAGTGCTGACTCTTCTTCTATGCTGTTCTATTGCTTGGTTAACTAAATCAAGAATTTTAAATACTCGCTGCCCGGTTAAAGCACTCACAAAAATTGTTTCCGACCAATCCGAAAAATGAAGTCTACCGGATAAATATTTTTGGTAGTCGTAAACACTGTAAGAATCTTTTTCGTAAGCATCCCATTTATTTACAACCGTTACGCAAGCTCGACCTTCATCGATTATTCTCCCAGCTAATTTTTGGTCTTGGTCGGTGATTCCGTCAAGAGCATCTATTACAAACAAGACCACATCGGAACGACGAATCGCTTTAAAAGCGCGGTTAATACTAAAGAATTCGGTGCCGTAATCAATGTTTTTCTTTTTTCTAATACCAGCTGTATCAATTAAACGATAAACTTGTTCGTCTTTTTCAATAAAGGTATCAATGGCATCGCGAGTAGTACCGGAAATTGGACTAACAATTGCTCTTTCTTCACCAGCAAAAGAGTTTAATAAACTTGATTTACCGACATTTGGTCGCCCTATAATCGCGATTTTGATTTCTTCGTCTTCTGTAATTTCTGAAGCTGGGGGAAGGTGATTAATTAACTCATCCAACAATTCTCCGGTACCATTACCGTGAATTCCTGACATCGGGTAAGGTTCACCCAATCCCAACTGCCAAAAGTCGGCAGCTTGAAGCAATCCTGCATCTGGAGATTCGCATTTATTCACAGCTAGTAACACTGGTACTGGGTGATGTCGCAGCCATTCGGCAATTTCCAAATCTGCTGGTGTCGCTCCAGTTTGCCCATCGACAACAAAAATTGCTGCCCTAGCCTCAGCTAGAGCTATCATTGCCTGCTGACGAATTAAAGGCAAAAATTCCGTATCGTCGTTGAATATCAAACCACCCGTATCAACAACCATAAACTCGCGATCGCGCCAAAATGCACTTAAGTAAGTTCTGTCTCGGGTGACTCCTGGTTCGTCATGAACGATAGCTGATTTTTGTTTAGCTAAACGGTTGACTATAGTTGACTTGCCTACGTTGGGACGACCGATGATAGCTACTATAGGAAGACTCATAAAAGGATACTCCTGAAGCTCCAAACTAATATTGTAACTATATGAGTGGAAAAAATTAATAATTATAGCAATTCTAAACTTAATCCCCCTAAAAAAGGGGGTAACGGCTCCCCCTTTTTTAGGGGGCAGGGGGGATAATCCCAGATTTGGGCTAAAAATTATACTTTTAAAACATTCTCTAAAGGAAACAGTCACGAATTAAAATCAGGACTTACGCAATTGTCATAACACTCGGTTGGTGCGTGACACTGAATAGCGATTAAACTACGTTCAAAGTGAGTCAAAGTGTCACAGCACCCTACAAGAAAATGTTCCAGTTGCGTAAGTCCTAAAAATAAAAAAACCACTGATATGTTTTATCAGTGGCAAGTATTGGTTTTTTAATGGTAAATTTTTAATCTATTTTATGTACCATTATGATTGCCAATAATCGACTTTCAATCTGCTCGGTTAAATCTACTCGTTCTATTGGGAATTAATTAAGCTTTGGAATTACTAAAAGATAATTGCTCTTTCTTGGATTTAGATTTGAGAACTCCGTTCACTCCAAATAGAGTTACAAATAATGCGCTTCCTAATGCTGAAGAAGGCTCGGGGATTGAAGTTGGTTCAGCGGCTTGAGTAACACTAACTCTAAAAGTATCAACAACACCATTGGCATTACTTAAATTAAATGTATTTGGAGCAGTACCCTCAACGCTATAACCATCTGTATTTGTTTTACCGCGAGCAAAGAAGTTAATGTCTGTTATGGAAGCATTACTATCCGTTACAAATACCCAGCTAGTCAAATCAGATAAATTAAAGCTTGTAGAGCTAGGAGCAGTTGGTAAACCTGTAAAATTTGCTTCAAATGCAGTCAGACTATCAAAGGTCCCCGTGAATGTGTTTGGAGCGAGCGCAGCATCATCAAAAGTAATTGTTCCCGTTCCTGTAGCGCTAGTGTTTGTTCCGGTGAAAGTTAAATTCAATGAAGCAGCTTCAGCTTCGTTTACTCCAATAACACTTAAACTTGCAGCTAAACCAGCAGCAATTCCAAACTTATTTAATAACTTCATTTCCCTTTCTCCTCTATTGATTAAATTGTTTTCTATATTTCAGTGATAATTCACTATTAATCAAAAGTGCAAGAGATATTTTGATACATTCATGGCATCTTTGAAAAACTCGCTATTTTAAGAATTTAGGGAGTACAAAAAGCTATTTCATATATTTAAATTTATTTTTTTATACGATTAACTGGCAATTAATCAAAGTAATAAGACTGCTGTAAGATATTGAGTATGCAAAAATATTTGCAGAATAACCGTATTCCCGAAGATGTAGAGACGCGATACTATGAGCGTCTCTACAAGTACATTCGTGGGCAAACGAGGGGTACGACCTACCATTCGCCAGCAGTACCCTACAACGGAATGGGGATTTTTTTCAATTTCAGCGATTTCTAACCACAGTTGATGACGTTTGAGGAAGTCTCGGATTAATTCGATGATTGAAGTTTTGTAAAAGCGCAGTTCGATGAGGATGGGGATTTTATTGTTTTCTCGCGAATCGGACAACTGGTTCCCAGCCAGAGGCTAGGAACCCAGGTTGTGAGGCAGAGCCTCCTGATAAGGTATTCCCCGGCAGAGCCAGGGAACTAGTTGCTAGGTGATTTTGCGGTGATTCCAACAACATACAGAAGAATCCCTAAGCCTTAAAAGTCAAAATTGGACTTAGCCGCGCTACTACGTCAATTATTCCGGCTTTCACTTGCACATCAATTACCGAATCAATTGGTTTATAAGCTGCGGGTGCTTCTTCAATCCGTCTTTCTTCCCGTAAAGTAATACAATCAACTCCTTTTAATCCTAATTCTTCTTCAGTTTGCGATGCACCTCCACGACTGAGTTCAAAACGACTACGTAATCTACCCGCACCATGAGAAGCAGAATTTGCAAATTTATGATTACCTTTACCTACACATAAATAACTGGAAGCACCCATCGAACCAGGAATAATTACAGGTTGTCTTTGATTTGCTGGGCAAGCACCTTTACGAGTTATCCAATTTTGAATTGTGGATTCAACGGGTAAAGTAATATTATGCGGTAAATCGTAAATCAACGGTGCTTCCACATCACCATAAACTTCTCGCAAACGTAAACGCAGTAATTCAGCTAACAGCAAACGATTCATGAAACCGTAGTTTGCAGCAGTTGCTTCGGCTTGAAGATAACCTGCAACCAATTGGGGATGAGAATTTAGTGAAAGTGGAAATATTTTTGATTCGGGATATTTAACCCCAGATTCCCAAGCCGAAACAGCCTTATCTCTCCACATTCCACCAATATATTTACCGACATGACGAGAGCCGGAGTGAATCATAAAGGCAATTTGTCCTTCTTTGATTCCCCAAGGGTAAGCCAAAGCTGAATTTTCAATTTTATCGACGCGCTGAATTTCTACAAAATGGTTTCCACCACCGATAGTTGCTAATCCACCATCACGCACCAATCCTTTATCGGGTACTAATTCCGGAGGTGCAAGCTGCCAATTGCCATCCATCGAACCGTTGAGAAAAATATTGTCGGTTTCTCCAGTTAATTGCTGTAAGTCAGATTTAGTAACGCTTCCCGTCGGAGAATCCAACATCGCATCCAGCCAACCATAAACTCCATTCTTGAACAAAGCCTGCATTGCTAACCCTGACATCGTGACATCGCGAGTACCGAAGAAATAATCACCTTTCATCAACTCAACAAAGCGATCGCGCTTTGCTAAAAACTCATCAATCGTTAAATCAGCTACATGTAAGCGCATTCCACAGTTAATATCCGAACCGGTAGCCGCAGGAATAACCATATCTACAGTTTGTACCACCGAACCGATAGCAATACCCGCATCTCCAGGATGAAAATCCGGTGTAGCGTGACATTTGCAAACATAACCACCCGCAGGATGACGAACATTAGCAAGATTTGCTAGTTGTTTGAGAGCTTTTGCTTCTACAGGAAAATTTTCAGGCAATAAAACTTCTGCCACAGGTGCGCTAGTGTTATTACTCAACCGCACCGAATAAGTTGAATTATTGTAAGTTACATTCAAACCTTGCCGCGACAAAGCACGCAAGAGACGCTTTAAATTTTTTGGCTGCATGAAATTCTATCAGTCTTCAAGAAAGACCTATTGTTGTGAAGGTATTAACGAGACATGGGTTCAGCAGCCGCGTCTCTGGCAATAAGGATGGTTGTTTTCCAGAAGTTAGGGAAAAACAACTAATTATTTTTAGTTAAATTGATTTATAACTTTATTAACACATATTTTCTATTTAGTCAAATAAGCTTTAATATTTAAGCTCCTTTAGCATTCATAGCTGAAATTTGAACCCCAACCCCCGAATGCATTGGGGGCTTGCGTAAGTCCTATAAATATTAAAAACGAGGATATCTTCAACAAGAAAAACTTAACGGATAAGCATAAATTCTTACTTTAATAAATAAATAAAAAACCCCAAATATTATTTACAGAAATCGTAACTAAGATAAATTACTGAATTTAAGATGTTTACCAAAAAAATGTAAAAGTAATTATAATAGTTTACATAAATTATCAATTGTTCAATCAAGTTAATAACTGCAATACCAGTTAATGAGTAGATGATTCTGCGAAAATATTATCTCGCTAGGGTAAAAAGAATTAAAGAATCCCCCATTTTGAAAGTCTTCTTAGAACTTACTTTCAAAACAAATTCTCAGTATTGTAAAACATATGCTTGACAACTTAATATTTTGCAACAAAAAGTCCGAAAAACGACAATCAAAGAATGATAATCTGATTAATCATAGGTTAAATAAACTAGTTATTTAGGATGAATTAATATATGGGTGTAACTTCAGGCACGCCTCACTTACTCCGAGCAGCTCGCGGTGAAATCGTAAACCGTCCCCCCGTCTGGATGATGCGACAAGCAGGACGATATATGAAAGCTTATCGGGACTTAAGGGAAAAATATCCTTCCTTTCGCCAGCGTTCGGAGATACCCGAAGTCGCAATTGAAGTTTCCCTGCAACCTTGGAAAGCTTTTCAACCTGATGGCGTAATTCTGTTTTCCGATATCGTTACTCCTTTACCAGGTATCGGTATTGAGATGGATGTCGCTGAAGGAAAAGGTCCCGTTATTGAAAATCCTATTCGTACTCAACAGCAAGTTGATAACCTATATTCCTTGCAGCCAGAAGAATCCTTGCCATTTATCAAAACTATTTTGCAAGCGTTGCGAGAAGAAGTAGGTAATAAATCAACTGTACTTGGTTTTGTTGGTGCCCCCTGGACTTTAGCAGCTTACGTAGTAGAAGGAAAAGGTTCTAAAACCTACTCTATTATTAAGAATATGGCTTTCTCCCAACCAGCCATGTTACATCAACTGCTAGCTAAACTTTCGGATTCAATCGCTACATACGTCCGCTATCAAATTGACTGCGGCGCTCAAGTAGTACAGATGTTTGATTCTTGGGCAGGACAACTAAGTCCTCAAGATTACGAAACCTTTGCTTTACCCTATCAAAGAAGAGTATTTGAGCAAGTAAAGCAAACCCATCCAGATACACCATTGATTCTTTTAGTCAGCGGAAGTGCAGGTTTACTAGAAAGAATGAGCCAATCCGGTGCTGACATAGTCAACGTAGACTGGACGGTAGATATGGCAGATGCCCGAGCCAGACTAGGTAAAACAATGAAAGTGCAGGGAAATCTCGATCCTGGAGTACTTTTCGGTTCCAAAGAATTTATTCGCGATCGCATTCACGACACCGTTCGCAAAGCCGGAAACTGGGGTCATATTCTTAACCTTGGACACGGTGTTTTACCCACTACACCAGAAGAAAATGTTGCATTCTTCTTTGAAACAGCTAAACAGTTGGATATGACTAAAAGCGAGCTGTTAACCGCTGTGAAATAATTATGAGTTAGGAGTGAGGAGTTAGGAGTTAAAAGTTAAAAGTAATTTCTCCTTGTCTCCCCCTCTCCCCCTCTCTTTTTTCATCCCGACAATTTTGGTATCTGGTTGTAGTTGTTAGTTGTGAGTATAAAAGTTAAAAATAATTACAATCATCTAACAACAAAAACTTAGAATAATTCTATGAGCCAGAAGCGGATTTTAGTCACTGGTGCAAGCGGCTGTATAGGTCATTACATCAGCGAATTATTAATACAAGAAACCAAGCACGAACTGTATTTGTTAGTCAGAAATCCAGACAAATTGCAGGTTGATACTTCAGCACGTTCTGGTATCCATATTTTGCAGGGTGATATGCAAAAAGTAGGAGACTTAGCTGAATTACTTCAAACTATAGATGTAGCTGTGTTAACAGCAACCGCTTGGGGTGGTACGGGAACTTTTGACATAAATGTAGCCAAGACAATTGAATTACTCAACCTGTTAGATGCCCAAAAATGCGAACAGGTAATATATTTCTCTACAGCGAGCGTTTTAGACAGTAAAAATCAACCTCTCAAGGAAGCAGGAGAATTAGGTACAGATTACATTCGCTCAAAATTCGACTGCTTAAGAAAATTTTCTAAACTAGCCATCGAACCCAAAATTACTAAAGTTTTCCCTACATTAGTTGTGGGTGGTGATGAAGATAAGCCATTATCTCAAATAACTTCCGGTATTCCCGAAGTAACAAAACATGTTAACTTGATTCGCTTTTTGAAAGCAGATGGTAGCTTTCACTTCATTCATGCCAAAGACATTGCTACTGTAGTCAAGCACCTGATTAATAATCCTCCTAAAGAAAAAGAGCCGAGAAAGTACGTTTTAGGGCAAGAAAAAATTACAGCAAACGAAGCAATAGAAGAAATTTGTAGATATTTGGATACAAAGATTTACTTCAGAATTCCTTTATCTTCATCTCTGGCAGATGTAATCATCAAAACTTTCAATATTCAGATGGCTGCATGGGATAAATTCTGTATGAAATATCGCCATTTTAGTTATGAAAACATCACCAATCCTAAAACTTTCAATTTACCAAATCACTGCGACACAATTAGCGATGTTTTGAAAACAAGTGGTGTCGAGAAGAAATGAAAAGTTAGGAGTTAGGAGTTAGTTGTTAGTTGTTAGTTGTTAGTTGCTAGTTGCTAGTTGTTAGTTGTTGAAAGTTAAAAATACAAAACTGTTAACTGTCATGGTACTGCTCACTGTTAACTGTTAACTGTAATCCAAAAATCAGCAGTTTTAATTTTACCATTGCGATTAAATTGTAGCCAAAGTTTGTAAGTTCCCGGTTGAGGAAATTTAGTTGTGAAGTGTAGTTGATTGTTTGGCGATTTTTGAAGAGTTTTAGTATCAATGTAGTCATTCTCTTCTAGGGAAGAAGAACTTTTAATGACTACTAGATTTGCTTTTTGACCTAAATAGGGTTTTAAGTCTTTGATTGGTTTGTTGTTGCTTGCCTGCTTCAAATCAAATTTTAAAGTGACTCTTTTACCGGCTTTGATATTAGGTTGAGATAAATTTAAATCTATTTTCGTATCGGCAAATGTTTTAGTTTTGCTAAAACTCTCTAATTCTGTAGGAAAGGGGACTTTACCAGGAATAGAAATTTTTTCTACAGAAACCTGTTCTTTTTCACCTAACGGATTGTAGTCGCTGAAAACAGTATATTCTCCGGGAGCAGGAAATTTTGGGTTGACTTGAATATTTTCACTGTTTTTATAGTTAGCTTGGACTAAATCAAAGAATCTTAAGTCATTACTCACCACAATCATGTGCATTTGCTTTACCTTAGCATTACTGCTATTAGCTTTTGCAATAGAAGCTGGAACCTGAACTTTCACGGGAACGGGTTTATTAGGTGTAATCTTCTTAGGAACAGTTAAATTACCTTCGGTAGCTGTGGATTTCTTCTCAGGTTGAGAGTTAGCTGTTAATTGTTCTTTTTTTTCTGTTTCTTGAGGTTTTTGGTTGCTCGAAGTTGGAGACTTTGACTCTGGTTTTTTATTTTGAGAAGTTTTATTTGGTAAAGATTCTACCTGAGCTTGTTGATTTTGAGATTTATCTTCAGTTTTCGTAGTAGACGAGCATCCCTGATATAGAAATAAGGTAGCGAATAAAGCAATTCCAACAGCAGAGGGTTTCATTGTTATTTAGATAAAAGGTTATGCAAATGATTGGGTTGTATTTCCCAATCTGTTATAGCAGACCCAGCCAGAATAGTTATTTTTAAATTAAGCTCAACTAACCCACAATTCCGATACTTCCAACTCCCAATCAGGTAACAATTCCGGTAAAGTCAATTTATCTCCATCCTGTAAAAGATTAACTTGATGTTTTTCATCCCGTTCGTTGATGAAAACAGCAACAGTACGGTCATCGGGATTAATTAAAATAGCAGAACCGATTCCCATTTCCAAAAAATTATATATCTTGGTTTGTACTGTATTAAGTTGGTCAAATGCTAATTTAATTTCTACTATTAAATCAGGTGATAGTTCAGGATAAATTCGCGGTACTTGTTTAAGTTTTTCTTTAGAATAGAAAGCAATATGTGGTGCAATTACATCTCCATTAAATCGTTGAAATCCAGTATTTGAATTAACCACATATCCCAATTGATGAGACTCTACCCAAGAAGATAAAATACTGCAAAAACGAGCGCTAATTACACCGGAAGTGAAATCAATTGGGTTTGAAAATTCTGGATTTCTAGTAGTTGTGATTCGGGAAATTTCTATTTTCTTTAACGTAATTTCTTCTAAAACTTTTTTACGAAGATTATTAATGTCAATTCCTCACACTTTCAAAACCCTAACTGCTACTCCTTCTCCTTCGAGTAACAAACCTAATAAAAGATGCTCCGTATCAATATAGTTATGTCCAAGTTGATGTGCTTGGTCTAAAGATAATTCAAAAACTCGCTTTATCCTTGGTGTAAATGGTATTTGTATTTCCAAAAAGCTGGAACCCCTACCAATAATTTTCTCTACTTCGACACGAGCTTTATCAAGGTTTATACCCGCAGATTTCAGAACTTTATACGCAATACCACTTTCTTTTGCAATCAATCCCAGCAAAACCTGCTCCGTACCAACAAAATTATGTCCTAAACTACGAGTTTCTTGTTGAGCTAGCTGAATTACTTGTACTGCTTGAGGAGTGCATTTATCAAATGTAAAGTTTCCTTGAGCGTTTGCTATTACCTTTACTGCTTTAGCAGTCAATTTATTAAGCATAGAATCTCCTTTTGAACCTTCTTGAGAATCAGGTTCAAGTAAAAATATGGTTTCAATTGCACAATCGAAAAGCTGAGCAATCTTCATTGCTAAAGGAAGACTGGGGTCGTATTTACCCTTTTCGATAGAGTTAATTGTTTGACGACTTACTCCCAAAAGTTCTGCTAATGCTGCTTGGGAGTAATTACGTTGTGTTCTAAA
Source organism: Cyanobacteria bacterium J06633_8 (assembly GCA_039820645.1). Lineage (GTDB taxonomy): Bacteria > Cyanobacteriota > Cyanobacteriia > Cyanobacteriales > Nostocaceae > Rivularia. The sequence goes on from JBCBPQ010000001.1 coordinate 48,510, forward strand.
AGTTTTTAGGCGGTTTTCCATTAGTTGCAAATTAATATATTCGCATAGCTTATTTTTACCACCATGTTTATATGGTAAACTATACTTTACTTTAGTGTCAAGCATATTTTACATTTGCAGCTATTCCGGTAACAGAGCAGTTATAAATCAATATCCCAAATATTCCACTATCGGAACAGTAAACTCAAAAATCCCCCAATAGAAGAATTGAGGGATTCAAGAAATAAACTTCAAATTAAACTTCAAATCGAACTGAAAAAATCAACCAGCAGAACCAACAGTCTGTTCCGGTTGAGCTTCCACCGATGATTTTTGCCCTAATTTCGGTTCAGTACCAGCAAGTAACCGTTCAATATTACTTTTATGACGGATAATTACATACAATCCACCACCCACAGCAAACAATATATATGGCAATGGTTGCCCAAATAAAATCATCGAAATTGAAACTGAGATTGCGCCACAAATGGAACTAAGGGATACAATCCGCGAAATCGCCAAAACTAGGAGAAATACGCCAAGTGTTGCTAAACCAATTTGCCAATTCATGGCTAACAAGAGTCCCAAACTCGTAGCAACGGATTTACCACCTTTGAATCCCAAAAAGATTGATTTACTATGTCCGATTATGGCTGCTAAACCGACCAAAGTAACCATGATGGGCTGCCAAAGTTCGACATTAACTGTTGCCGGAATTAAATTATTATTGGTTGAGAAGGTAAACAACCAGTAAGCTAGAAATATTGACAAGACTCCTTTCAAGCTGTCAACCAGTAAAACAAATGCACCAGGAACTTTACCCAAAGTTCTTAAGACATTAGTTGCACCAGTTGAACCCGAACCAACTTCTCGAATATCAATTCCCTTTAACAGCTTTACGAGTATATAACCCGTGGGTATAGAACCCAAAAGATAAGCTGCGACTAAAATTGCTCCACACAAACTTAACCAAGTAGTCATGATGTTAGTTGTTAGTTTTAGTTGTTAGTTGTTAGTTGTTAGTTGTTAGTAGTGATGCTATGGAATACAGCAATCCTCACGCTTATTAAAATACATTCTTGCGGAATTACTAGTGGAGTAAAATACTTGCCAATACTTAACATCAAAATTGTAGAGCTAGTTGCATACAAACAAAGAGATAATTAAGTTGTATATTGGGGTTGGGATTTATTAAGTATCCATAACCGCTAACAACTAACAACTAACAACTAGCAACTAGCAACTAACTAGAAAAATTCATCTTCATAATAGTCTCTCATCATCTTGGGGTCGGGAGCAAAAGCTAACCATAATGGAAATTGCAACAACCCGACATTAATTTGTTCTTCGGAATCATCGATAATAATGAACGGTTGTAAACCGGCTTTTACCAAACGTTCTGCTTTTTGCGCAACAGCCGATGGTGTTTCAAATAATGCCAAACCTCTATCGGGACCGAAATCCGGACGACCAATTCCCAAGCAATCTTGTAAGCCGCGTCGCCACTCTCCCAAACGTTCCGGCGAATTTGCTAAAACCAAAGTACGAACGCGATTGCCATACAACGAATGCAATACAGATATAATGGCTGAAGCAATAAGTGTATTTTGCAGCCTGCTGCCCATTGTTCTCAAAGCACCTTTTCCTCCTTGCTTAAAGAACCAATTAGAAACTCGTTCGGCATGAACTGGTTCAAAGGTGCGTCTTAATTGCCACGGTGAACCGTAATAATCTGGTTTGGTACGATACTGGTCTATTAATTGGCGAATTTTTCTTGTAGTATCTTGAAACTGTCCCCGACTAAAATCGGAACTTCCACGTTCTTCATATTCGTCTTCATCTTCAAACCGATCGTCGAATTCATCCTCTGGTTCAACTTCCTTAGGAGAAGTTTTGAGAGGTTCGAGTTTTGTAGGTGGTACTAACTCTAACTGTTCGGCAGCAGCAGCTAAATCTTGTAGACTGCCAGTCAAATAATCCTTAAAACCTTGTACCCTAATTGCTAATTCTTGAGAAGCTCCCGCAAAAGTAGTTCGCATTTCATTGCGAATACGTTCTTGACGGCGTTCGAGTTGCTCAATAGAAATTAATAGAGTTTGTTTGCGTTGTTCTAATTCCGATAGCGCTTCTTGGGTCATTTTAGAAAGCGCTGTTTGAGTATTACCGACTTCAACCTGAAGAGTTTTGTAAGATGCTTGTAAATTTGATATTTCTTCTTTTAAAGATTCTTCAGTACGTTGTAACTGTGCCACTCTCTGAGCCGCGAGGTTATATTCCGGAGAGTTATCAACTGATTCCGGGTTTAGTATTGAACCTTCTGTATTAGTATTTTCACTGGAATTCGCCATAGGGAAGGAAACTGAATTTAATGAATTTTCTACTGAAGTAACTGGCGATCGCGATTGTTCAACCGAAGACTGGGACAAAGAATTGTCTGTTTGCTCAACTGTATTGTTTTCTTCTTGTAATTGTTGTTCTTTATAATTTTCGTCTTGGTTCATAATCCATCCAAGTCCTTAAAAAAATAGGGCGATAAAAGACACGCCATCTTTACAAATTTCAATATGAGTATCAAGTATAAAGTGTTGACTCTACATTTTACCAGCTAATTTAGACACTAATTGATGAGTATCTGAAGTCAAAAGAGTTAAGGAGATAAGAATAAAATGTTTTAATTTTTTATGCTTTAGGACTTACGCAACGCCGCATATTTTCTTGTAGGGTGCTGTGACACTTTGAGTGATTTTTAAGGTAATAATGAGGCTTGTGGTGTCACGCACCACCCGAATATTGTGACAATTGGGGCCATTCCTGTGCTTAAATCTTAAATCCTATCTCCTAACTTTAAATCCCTAATCTAAATCAACTCTTGGACAGCGTTCTTCCAAACAAGCTTTAAGGGTTTTAGGGTCAAACAAAATTGGTAGAAAATGAATACTTTTGATTTCTTTGAAGTAAAACAGAATAGGAACTACATTCCAAAAGATACGCCAATTTTGCCACTCGCTGTAAGGAAAACGGCGAAGCAAATCCTCACCCCTAACAAGGTCTAAATCGGTAGCGGTAAACTGCAAACGCAATGTTACTGCCTGGTACATCAGAAATAAGCCAAACAATCCAACAATTGCTCCAGCTACTGGTTGTCCGACGATAAAAAATATAATCGACCCAATTATCAATACTACAGGTATGTTGTAGCTGGGTTTGAGTTCTACAGTAGATGTTGATTTGGAAGCTAATGAGCTAGTCACTATATAAAATTCTTTTTTCTAAAGAAACATTATCCTTATTTTAGAAGTTACCAGTTACCAATAGCCTTCTTACCAATAACAAATTTATAGCTTTTGTTAGAATAAGCTAGAAACCTTGCAGTAAAGCACCTCCAGTACCTTGAAACATCAACCAAGAAAGAAAGAAATTGGCAATAAATATAATTAATAGAGCCGTAACTACTGCTGTTGTGGTGGATTGACCTACACCTTTTGCTCCACCAGTGGTGGTTAATCCCCAATTACAGCCAATAACCGCAACTAAAAGCCCAAAACAAACAGCTTTAATCATCGCGCTTAAAATATCCCAGACTCCCAAAAAATTACGTGCTGAATCTAAAAACTGAACATCCGATAAATTATAAAAATTTGTAGCAATTACCAATCCTCCTGCCATACCCGTGACTAAAGACAATAAAGTCAAAATCGGCAGCATTAGACAGCAAGCCAGCACGCGAGGAATAACTAAATAATCGATAGGATCCGTTTTTAACATTAATAAAGCATCAATCTGCTCTGTCACCCGCATAGTACCAATTTCAGCAGCAAAAGCCGAACCAACTCGTCCTGCTAGAACAACTGCCGTAAGTACGGGAGAAAGTTCTCGTGTCAAAGCTACGGCTAATACTCCTCCTACAGCGTTTCCTGCGCCAAAATTAATAAACTCTCGTGCAACCTGGATTGTAAATACTGCACCTACGAATACAGCTGTAACTAAGGCAATAAATAGTGAGTCAGGTCCCACAGCAGCCATTTGTTCTAAAGTATTGCGCCGATGAATTTTTACTTGGAATAAATGAATTATTACTTGTCCAATCAAAAACAGCGCAGCCAGCAATCGCTGGCTCCATGCTCCCAAACTGGATTTAGATGTTCCTCTCACCACAATTGATTTTTAATTAACTACCGCGATTGCCGTCATAATAGCGAAAGATATCCACAAAAGTTGAAAAACAGCCAACGATTACTACTGTTTTCCTAGAGAGTAAGGTCGATCCAGAATTTTGAGTACTTTTCAGTTTAGTACTGAATGGTCTTTCCCATTAATTTAGAGGAATGTATCGTAGAAACCTTCTTGTTACAAAATTTACAACTTGAGGGATGTCTAAAGTATTCAAGCGCTTGATATTAACTTAAGTAAAAAAATACTCTCATAAACAGAAACAGTTATTAACTGCACTTGTGGACTATAAAAATAATGTATTATGGATGTAAGTGCTGATATATTGTACTTTTGCCGAAATGAATGTAGGGATAGACTCAAAAATATCTGCCGAAAATTCTATGAACATATTTTAATTAAAACTTAAGATTCTTTAAATGCGGTCTGCTATAAAGCAATTGCGCTTATTGTAGAAAGTGACGGATACCAGCTGTTGTTAATCATCATCATGGAACTTTTTCCTATGACCATGTTTACAAACTTTCTTCGCTCTCTACTTCTGTCGATTATTTTTAGTTTCTTTGCTCCAATATTATTTTTTGGTGCAGGATTGCTGATTTTATCCCTTGCAAGCTTGCTTCCGGGTTTAGAAGGTCTGACTACAATAATCGCGACTCAAATATCTCAATTCCTAGCTACTTTTGGTAACGGTATGCCAATGGAAGGATTATTTGTGATTTGTTTAACTTGTAGCTTCGTGGGGGCGCTTTTTGACACTTATGTATACTACCGATGTCAAATTTTGCGATTAGACTCTTAAGTAATGCAGTATGTTGTGAGAGTTATTATCAAAGCAAATTTGTACTTATCTCAACTTTGGAATAGTATCGTTTTCGAGTTTAGGAATAATTACAGGTTATTAATTACCTTCAAAAATTGAATCATAATAATTTTTCACAACTGAGTTTCACAATATTAGAAGCGATTATAATAGAAGTCTCTTGAGTAGAAGAATTTTCTGAGAGCAAAAAACTTTTTTGAAACAGCTAAAATATTATACATAAGATTTGATTAAGATTAGCTAAGGTTTTTGCATCTGCTTAATTTTTTAACAGCAGATGCTTTACGCATTTGTCAATTAAAGTTAATGTTTTAAATCAATACTAAGTAATCTAATGGTTCGATACTGCTCATGGTTTGGCCTTTTAAATCAAAGTTTCGCAAGCAAATAGCCAAAATAGAAGTTAATGGGGCAATAGCGGGTAGTACTCGTAAAAGAGTTCTGGAAGCCCTAAAAACTGTAGAAGAGAAGAAATTTCCAGCTCTACTGTTAAGAATTGACAGCCCTGGTGGTACGGTAGGAGATTCTCAAGAAATCTACAGTGCCCTGAAGCGCTTGCGCGAAAAAATCAAGATTGTTGCTAGTTTTGGCAATATCTCTGCTTCCGGGGGTGTTTATATCGGTATGGGAGCAGAACATATTATGGCTAATCCTGGAACGATTACAGGAAGTATCGGCGTAATTTTGCGCGGAAACAATTTACAACGCCTATTAGATAAAATTGGTGTTTCTTTTAAGGTAATAAAATCCGGTCCTTATAAAGATATTTTGTCTTTTGATAGAGAGCTTACTGAAAGCGAACAAACCATTCTGCAAGAATTGATAGATACCAGTTATCAACAGTTTGTGCAAACAGTGGCAGAGGGACGTAATTTAACACCGGAAAAAGTAAGAACCTTCGCTGATGGTAGAATTTTCACTGGAGAGCAAGCTTTAGAATTAGGAGTAGTAGACAAGCTCGGAACTGAAGAAGATGCTCGTCGCTGGGCTGCTGAGTTGGTAAATCTAGATCCAGAAAAAACAGAGGTTTATACTCTGGAAGAACCCAAACCCTGGTACAGCAAAATTTTACCTGGTAACAAACTGAAAACTCGCGGTCTTGCATCTAAAATTGATTGGGTGGAATTTGAATTGTCTACTAGTGGTTTACCGCTGTGGCTGTATCGCCCTTGAAAATTATTCTTACTATTTGGGACGCACTACGGAAGTAACGCAAAGGAAAAAGCAGTGATTTGTATGTTGGTCAATTGTCCTTTACCCAAAGCTGGTGAATAATGACTAATGACCAATATTGAATTTAGGAGGATGGTTACGTGGAGAAAGGGCGAATGCAGGCAATTCGGGGAGCGACAACTGTTTCAGAGAATACAGTTGAAGCGATGCAAGAAGCGGTAATGGAAATACTAGACGAACTTGAAGAACGCAATCAACTGCATCCAACAGATATGATTAGCGTCACCTTTTCGGTTACAGCCGATTTAGATGCTATTTTCCCCGCAGCAGTAGCTCGTCATCGTCCCGATTGGAATAATGTGCCAATGATAGACGTACAGCAAATGTACGTTCAGGGAAGCTTAGAAAAGTGCATCCGGATTTTAATCCATGCTCATATCAAATCTTCCACCAGCATAAGCCACGTTTATTTACGTAATGCGTCTAAACTTCGTCCTGACTGGAATTCACCCCAGCCGTTACAAGCATCACAGTCAACAATAGAATCAAAAGTGTAGAATAAACGCAATTCTATGTGAAAATACTTAAGAAACTATGAAGTTTGACGGCTATGATGCAACTCAATCTACAGCTATCGCTGGAAGAGTCTTCACCGACAAAGGTACTGGAGTTCGGATAAAATCGGAAGATTTTATGATAATTGTCTCAAAAAGTGAAGAACCCCTCGTAGTTGAAACAGCGGAAGGGTTTTTCACCAAGATTTATAAATATGCAACAGCCTACAAAGGTTTTGTGTTTTTCACCGAATCTCTAAACAGATTGCAATTCGCTGCTCATACCGAAATTATACAGGCTTTAAGTATATCTAGCGACATTTAGTAATTGGTAATTGGGCATTGGGCATTGGGCATGGGCATGGGCATGGGGCATTGGGCATGGGGCATGGGGAATTGGGAACTAATAGTTAAAATCTAAAAAATTCTAATTTTTAGCTTTTCTTTTTCCTCTCCTACCCTATCTCTTTATCTTCGATTACCCATTACCCATTACTCATTACTCATTACTCATTACCCATTACCTATTACCCATTACCTACTACCTATTCTTTCTTTGGGTGAAAACGAATTCCTAAAACTAGGTCATATATGAATTCAAGAAAATCTTTCTTCTTGAGTAAACCTAATGATTGGTGGCATTCTTTTTCATCCAAAAGCGGCTTCATCAACCGGTATGTAGGTTGATAGTTGTACCAAGTGATGGAAGGCCATAAATGATGAATCAAATGATAATTCTGACCCAAAATTAAGATATTCAAAATCGGGCTGGCGTAAACTCTAGCATTTTTCCAGCGACTGCGTTCAACAAATGGACGATGGGGCAAATAGTCGAAAAATAAACCTAATGCCAAACCAACGATACCCGATGGTACAAACCAAAAATTAAGAATGTAGCTTAGAAAATTGAATTTGACCGAAACAATAACAATAGCTATGACTATAAGGCGACTTATTAGCCATTCAAGAAGTTCATTGTTGCGCCATAAACGACGTTTAAAGAAAAATATCTCATGGTAGAAAAAGCGAACCGCAATCAACCATAAAGGACCACCAGTAGAAACGTAATGGTCTGGATCGTTTTCTGGATCGTTTACATTTCCATGATGTTGTAAATGCACTCGCGTAAATACTGGAAATGCGAAAACAAGCATCAAGGCACTACCATGTCCCATGAGAGCGTTAATTGTCCGATTGCTATGAGCAGACTGATGGCAAGCATCATGAATTACCGTACCAGAGATATGCAAAGCAAGGATGTTCATGCAAAAGCATATCCATTGCGGCCATTGCCAAATCCAATAACCAAGTACAGATAGAACTACAATTCCAATAGCCGCTAAAAACATTAGCAGAGTCGGATTGAAACCACCGGGTGGGGACAAAAGTTCCTTGGGAGGAAGTCTCAGTGGCGATTGTGCCTCCGACATCAGCATTGTCAACTCCTTATTTTCCAAATATTTGCGAGTATACGACACAGACTGACGAATAATAAAGTTTTGTGTACCAACATTTATCTACATTTTTACATTTATCGGGTATCAGTCAACAGTTACCAGTTACTAGTTACCAGTTACCAGTTATCAGACAGTAATGAAGAATTATCAGTAATAAAAATGTCAAGGTGGGTAGGTATTAATATAAAATTTTTAATGCTTAGGAAATTAATTTATCTGGAATGCGTTTCTAGCCACAGACAAAAATTCGAGTTTCATCTACGATTGTTCCCTAGCTAGAAGCGCTATACAGCAGCCCCTTATGGAACTAAGAGATTCAATACGCCGGACAAAAATTGTTGCTACGATTGGACCTGCTACCAGCAGCCCTGAAGTCCTCAAGGCTCTCATTGAAGCAGGTGCAACAACGCTGCGGCTTAATTTTTCTCACGGAACTCATGCCGACCATCAGCGTAATATCAGGTCAATTCGGCAAACAGCATTTGAATTAAATAAGCCAGTGGCGATTCTGCAAGATTTGCAGGGTCCAAAAATTCGTTTGGGTAAATTTGAAAACGGGTCGATAGTTGTTGCTAAAGGCGACCGTTTCACTTTAACCAATCGTCAAGTCGTTGGTACTCAGGAAATTAGCTGCATTACCTACGAGCGTTTAGCAGAAGAAGTACCCGTTGGTGCGAATATTCTTCTTGATGATGGACGAGTAGAAATGCAGGTTGTGGAGGTAAACAAAGAAAAAGGCGATTTGCATTGCATTGTAACGGTTGAAGGCAAGTTGTCTAATAATAAAGGTGTTAATTTTCCTGGCGTTTATTTGTCAATTAAGGCATTAACTGATAAGGACCGCGAGGATTTAGTATTTGGTTTAGACCAAGGTGTAGATTGGATTGCACTGTCTTTTGTTCGCAATCCCCAAGATGTTATGGAAATTAAGGAATTGATTTCCAATGCAGGAAAACAAGTACCAGTAATTGCCAAAATAGAAAAGCACGAAGCCATTGAACAAATGGAAGCGGTTCTGGCTTTATGTGATGGTGTGATGGTAGCGAGAGGGGATTTGGGTGTGGAACTTCCAGCAGAAGATGTCCCCGTGCTGCAAAAACGTCTAATTGCGACTGCAAACCGTTTGGGTATTCCGATTATTACTGCTACCCAAATGCTAGACAGTATGGTTAGCAATCCTCGTCCGACGCGAGCAGAAGTATCGGATGTAGCTAACGCAATATTAGATGGTACGGATGCCGTAATGCTTTCTAACGAAACTGCTGTGGGTAAATACCCAGTAGAAGCAGTAGCAACTATGGCTAGGATTGCCGAACGTATTGAGAAAGAAGATGCTCAAAGTAAAAATGCCAATCACCAGCCAGATCCAAGACGTTCGATTCCTAATGCTATTTCTCAAGCAGTAGGTCAAATTTCTAAGGAACTGAAAGCTGCTGCAATTATGACACTTACTCAAAGTGGTGCCACAGCTAGAAATGTTTCTAAATTCCGTCCTCGTACTCCAATTTTGGCCGTTACACCCCATGTAAACGTAGCCAGACAACTGCAATTGGTGTGGGGAGTTAAGCCATTATTAGTTTTAGAACTACCTTCTACTGGTCAAACTTTTCAAGCGGCTATTAATGTCGCTCAAGAAAAAAACTTATTACACGAAGGTGATTTGGTGGTTATGAGTGCGGGTACTCTTCAAGGAGTTTCTGGTTCTACTGACTTAGTTAAAGTTGAAGTAGTAACTGCCGTACTTGGACAAGGAATAGGATTGGGACAAGGTTCTGTGAGCGGGCGGGCGCGAGTAGCTTCGAGTGGTATGGAATTAAATAATTTTAATCCCGGAGAGATTTTGGTAGCGCCGCGTACAAATGCAGATTTTGTCGAAGCAATTCGTAAATCCAGCGGTATCATTACTGAGGAAGAAAGTCTTACTTCTCATGCCGCTGTAATTGGCTTACGTCTGGGAGTTCCTGTTATTGTAGGTGTTAAAAATGCAACTCAAAGCATTAGGGATGGAGCTATTCTAACTATGGATATACAGCGGGGTATGGTTTACTCTGGAGCGGTAAGAACTGCTTAAATGTAGCTAATTGTTAAGAGTTAGGAGTGTAGAGACGGGGCGCAGTGCTACGTCTCTACAACTCGCGGAGTTAGGATTTTTTCAACTAACAACTAACAAGTTTTTTCAATATTTAAACCGGATTACTAGATTCATTAGCACCATAACTTGTGTTATTTATTTTAATAATTTGCCGAGCATACATTAACAGCCCGGCAAATTTACCATATGCTACTTTAGGTCGGAAAAACGTTAACAGCAGAGCATTAAGAAAAAGCCGAAGTAATCTAATTAAAAGAATGAAATTATTGGTATATCTTTTGAGAGTTAGTAAATAACTATAGGTACTATGTTTTGTTTTTTTAAAAATATATCTGTTGGTAATTGATGAAGGCTGATGAAGTACGCCAAAATCTTTAGTTACAGCAATTAAATATCCCTGATTGGCATAACGCCTACAAAAATCAAAATCTTCATAATACAGAAAGTAAGCATCATCAAATTGCGGACAGTCAGAAAAATTATGCAAATTAATAATTAAACTACAGCCAGAAACCCAATCACAAATCACATAATCGACATTTGTATCTGTGAGTAAATCTGGTGTTGATATTGAACCGCTTTTAGATAAAAAGCTACCGCCAGCAAACCAAATCTTTTGGGAAGGTGTATGAATAATAGTGCCGAGAATGGAAACTTCTGGATGTGAATAGAAAAAAGACTTTACCTTTTCTAAAGAAATTTGCTCGAAATAAGCATCTGGATTAATTATCCAAACGGTAGCACTACTATCTATATTGTAAATCCACTGAAGTCCGAAATTACAAGCACAACCAAATCCTAAATTGTCTCGATTATTCAAAATATGAACTGATTGACTGCTAAGTTCTTCAATAGAATAGTCTTCCGGAGAGTTATTAACTATAACTATTTGATATTCAACATCTATGCTTGCTGGAATAGAACTTATCAGTTTACTAACAAGACTCGTAGAGTAATAATTAACTATTAAGAAATAAATCACTGAATAACCAGGCAAACCTATCTAAATTTGATAGAAAACTCAGAGAATCTAAATCATTTATCTGATTTATCTTCAAAAGTTTTCTAATGAATTAGATGACGACTTCAAGGTTTGACTTTTATTGAGTAACCGGAATGCATTTTGCTCATAAACCAGGTTTATGACTGATTTCACAGCAAAAAAATCACATTTTCATCCTGAGAAATTAGCTTTCTTGAGACTTTTTGAGATTGCTCCCTTCCTATAGACTCAAACAACTTTAATTAATGCCAAAAAAATATTTATTCTGCAATTATTTCAGACGCTATCTGAACTGTCACATACAGAAAATTTACAAGAATAAACTATTATTCTTTTGATAAAATTTATCATTATTACAAACTAATTAAAATGATTGAATAAGTCAAATTTTTAAAAAATATACAAACTATTTGGTAAGTATATATAATGAACTAAAAAAGGTTATTCTTGACCTAACTTTTACTGCATATCGAGGCTGGAGTATGAGGGCATCTGCTCTAGTTTTTAAATTTCTTTCGCGCCAGTAATATGGGTAGTTAAACACGTGGTGTATTTAAGTAACCATATTTTTGCTTCAATAAGAAGTACTGCCCCCAGGGCTAAGGGAGACAAAATGTCCAGCATGATTAATTCAATGGTCCAGATTTTGCAACTCATAGGAAATAAGGTATTCTTACTTAAGTTCTTAGCAGAAGTACTTATCTGCTGTAATTGAAAATTTCTATGGAGATTAAAATCATTTCCGTTTCTGTTTCTAGTTTAGGTAGTTGAAAAAAATGATCAATCAATATGCAGGGATTGCCAAATATTACGATCTATGGGTCACTTCAGGTTATTATGACTATGAAATAATGGCAAAGACTGCACACTCCATCGTTGGTGATGGTTGTCAAATTCTTGAGTTAGGAGTAGGAACTGGACTACTGGTAGAAAAGTACCTTGAGATTGACCCGACTTGTAAATTCACGGGAGTTGACTTTGCACCATCAATGCTGGAAATTGCTCAACAACGTTTAGGGGAGGAGGTTGAATTAATTGAAGCTGATGCTTTAACAATGGATTTGAATGCAACCTTTGATGTAGCAATCTCCAATGGGGGAGTTTGGGGAATTCTTGACTTAGGCGAACAGTGGCAATTTGGGGGACACATTCCTGGTATAGAAGCTAATCGTCAAGGATTGAGGAGACTGGCTCGTCATTTAAAAAGTGGCGGATTATTGTTGCTACATCTACAAAAACCTCACCAGAACTATGAAAAGTCTTTGCCTGGAGGAATTGTCTATTCTCAATATATTGAAGAGCTAGAAGAGACACAAGATTACCATACGCTACAAAAGAATTACTACTTTAAAAAGGATGAGGAAGTTTTAGCCCAAGATCAAGTACTGATTACCTGTTTTAAACCAGAAATTTCACAGCAGCTCCTTACCGAAACAGGCTTCGATTTACAAGGTAAGAGCGATGGAGAACATTTTGTAGTTTATAAAGTGCGAAAATAATTTTGTGACTTTTACGATTCAACAGACCAATTCCCCTTCACAGTTAAGTCTATGCCATCAACTTCTAGTTACTGTTTTTCATCACGAACTTAACTTGTTTGGTATGGAAATACCCGATAGGTACGATCCATTTTCAGTCTATATGCAGATTAGGTCGGATGAAGCTATTGTTGGAACTTATCGTCTCGCTCTTCCTAATGACTCCGTCGGATTGCCAATAGAAGAAGTTGGATTTGATATTAGCCAATTTGCTCCAGATAAAATCTGTGAAATGTCGCGTCTTGTCTTGCTCAAAGACAAGCGAGGAAAAATACCCTTCAGCAAAATTATTTTTTCTGCTTGTAGTGTCGCAGCAGAGCATAATGCTTCTATTTTAGTGGCTGCAATACTTCCACGGAATGTTCCCTTGTTTAAACGACAAGGCTTTTTACAGATGGGGCAACCAATCAATGACCCCTCTGTTGAATCTACCGATGGAGAAGATGCAGTCATAGTTCCCATGTACAAACGTATTTAATTCTAAGATTTGATACTTCATAATATATACGAATTTCAGGAAAGCTCAATTTGACAATCGTCACCAATCATAAATCGTAAGGCTTTTGGACGACGAGGTTCGAGTCTTAGTTGCGCTCTTTGTCCAATCAAACTATCTATAATTCGTTGCTGAATTCCTGATATTTTTGCACCTTCTAAAACTACACTATGTTCTAATTCTGTATCTACTAAAATTGATTTATCCGCAATACTACTATAGGGACCGATAAAACAATTTTCTAAATGACAATTTTCACCAATCACTACTGGGCCGCGAATTGTACAATTCATAACTTTAGAACCATTTCCAATTTTGACTCTGCCGATTACTTGACTGCGAGCATCAATTTCACCATAAATTAATGTTTGCAAGCTGGTATCAAGAATTAAGCGATTGGCTTCTAATAAATCGTCTTTTTTTCCGGTGTCCAACCACCAACCCTCAAGTCTACAAGCGGATACTTGCTTGTTTTGACTGATTAAGTATTGAATAGCATCAGTAATTTCCAATTCATTTCTTGCAGATGGTTTAATGCAAGCAATGGCTTCGTGAATAATATTTGAAAAGAAATATACTCCTACTAAAGCTAAATTTGAAGGGGGGATTTTTGGCTTTTCGATTAATTCTAAAACTGTACCATTTTCATCAACTTTAGCTACTCCAAATGCACTGGGATTATCAACAGTACGCAACAATATCAGCGCTTCATGATGTTGCTGCTGAAATTTTTTCAGAAAGTAGCTCAAGTCACCTTGCTGAATTAAATTATCCCCCAAGTACATTACAAAAGGTGAATTTTCTAAAAAAGGTCTAGCTACCTTAACGGCATGAGCAAGTCCTGCGGGCTGCTCTTGTAAAATGTAGGTTATGGTGGCTCCGAATTTTTCTCCATTCCCAGTTTTGGCTTTGACTTCTTCTCCTGTTTCTGGAGAGATGACAATACCGATATCAGTTATACCGGCTGTTACCATTTCTTCGATGCCATACCATAAAATCGGTTTGTTGGCTACAGGTACCAGTTGTTTTGCTCCAGTATAGGTAAGGGGGCGTAATCGCGTACCTTTACCACCAGAAAGAATTAGTGCTTTCATATATTTTGGGAATAGGGTATTGGGGATTTCTAATCGAATCAGCAACAGCCGATTATCTGTATTTCAACTTTCCGATTAATTACAGATTTAGTTGTTGGAATTCCCGAAGCATTTTTCTCAGGCTTTGTCGCCAATGAGGCGGATGGGATTCCATAAGGGCTGAGATTTTGGCACAGTTAAGCACTGAGTAGTTAGGGCGAATGGCGGGGGTTGGATATTCTGAGGTAGTAATAGGGATAACCCGCTCTACTTTTAAAGGAAAGCCTAGGATTTTAGCTTCTTCAAAAATGGCAACAGCAAATTCATACCAACTAGCTACGCCGCTGTTGGTGTAGTGGTAAATGCCATTTTCTGGTTGATTTTTGCAAATTAGTGCGGCTATAGCTTCAGCAATATCTTTTGCCCAGGTAGGGCTACCTATTTGATCGGAAACTATTTTGAGCTCTGGCTTTTGTGCCCCTAACCGCAGCATAGTTTTGACAAAGTTGCTTTTACCTCTGCTGCCATATACCCAAGCTGTTCGCAAAATCAAGTAGTCGCGACAATTTGAACGAATAGCTTGTTCTGCTAGTAATTTAGTTTTACCGTAAACGCTTAAAGGGTTGGTGGCATCATCTTCCTGATAAGGACAATTATTTTTACCATCAAAAACATAATCGGTAGAAAGATGAATCAATAAAGCTCCAGATTGCTGAGCTTGTTGAGCCATAAGTTTGGGAGCTATAGCATTGATTGTGTTTGCTAACTCCGGTTCGCTTTCGGCTTTATCTACAGCAGTATAGGCGGCAGCGTTAATAATGATTTGGGGCTGCCAAAGCTTGATTAATTTCTCAAAGGTTTCGGGTTGAGTAAGTTCTGCCTCCTGACGAGCTACAGCTATTACATTGCGCCAGGGTTGAAGAGTCTTTTGTAATTCGGTACCTATTTGCCCTTTACAGCCAATTAGCAATATTGATTTACTCATTATATTAATAATGATTCATCTACATGATGAAGTACTTTCTACATTTATAACTCTACTAACCAGCTTATAAATTTTTTAGATGTAGAAAAATCATAAATCAAGAAGCGATCGCCTTTTGATAGTTAAAGCGGAAGGCTAAATAATCCATCTAATTAAACTAGATATCGCGTTAGTATTTTTAACATTTTTCTCCCATTTTTTTTTCAGTGTTATTACTTATTTATAGTCTATGTTTACGAAAATATTTGTGTTGTAAAAATCAACGATACAAATTAAGTATCTAATTTTTGGATAAAAAAAACTTATATAAAATCAAGCAAATCAAATTTTAATAGCTATTTTTTAATTATCTTAATAAAGACTGCTTATAGTGAAACCGCTGGGACAGTATGACAAATTTTTGGGTAAAGTATTTAGCTCCTAACAAATATTTTTGCTAAAAAATATATCACTTGATACAAAAAACAAACTGCTATATCATTTATTTAAATTATACGAAAAAAAAATAATTAATGTTTAAAAAAACTTATATTTATTAGCAATTATGTTTAGTATTTATTTACATTCAACCATCTATTAATATTGTGAATGGCTTGAGAATAGGTTGTTTGAAAAAAAAAAGACCCACTCCCCAAGAAATACTACTTCTAGCAGACGACAAAATATGGTGTGTTAATCTTGCTATAATTCCTATTTAGACTAATCGTTAATTTTTTCTTAAAATTATAAAACACTTGGTTTTGTAATTTTTAGCCACGTGGTATAGGAACGCTGACGAAAAGCAAACGTTTGCAATGTTTTTTTTGTGTTGTTCCCAATCTAACCTATGCCTATAAAATTCTTTGATGCTAACTTTTACCGCTCTGCTAATTCAGACTTGAGTGGGTTGACTGATAGCCAAGCATGGTCACATTTTAGAAATTATGGTTTAGAAAATGGTCTGCAATTTTCATCGATAGTTGATTTAGATTTTTATCGTGCTAGTAATAGCGACTTAGCAGAATTAAATAATAGGCAAGCCTACGAACATCTATCGAATTATGGTATCGGTGAAGGGCGAAGTTTTTCGGCACTTGTTGACTTGAACTTTTACCGCGAAAGCAACAGTAATTTAAGTAATCTGAGTTACGAACAATTATTTGAAGATTTAAAAAATCGGGGTATAGCAGCAGGAGATTCGTTTTCACCATTTGTCAACATTGACTATTATTTGGCGGATAATCCTGAAGTTGCTCAAGCTTTTGATAATAACTATCAACAAGCATTTAATAATTTGGTAATCGAAGGTTTGAACAATGGTAATTCCTTCTCACCGGCTTTTGATGCACAATTCTATAAAAATGCTCATAGCGATTTAGCTGCTAGTTCCTTAGATAACAAGCAGCTTTTGGAACATTTTGCGATTACTGGCTTGAATGAAGGAAGAGCTTCAGCCCCTGGATTTGATGTTGAATACTATCTAAACAATAATTCTCAACTTGAAGGTTTGAGTTACAGCGATGCCTACGAACATTTCATCACTCAAGGTTTAAGTGATGGATTAGCTGGCAGTAAGTCTATTCAAGGTGACTATGCAGGGAACACCCTAAACAAGGCTCGTGCAATAGCTTTGAACTCTGGCGAAATAGTTTTTAGAGATTCGATTGGAAAGTCTGACGGGGAAGACTTTTATAATTTGAATTTGAGTAATCCTAATAGCAATCTGGAAGTTGTAATCAACGGTACTAGTTCTGATGTAGATGTTGAGCTACTTGATAGCAGTGGCGAAATTATTGCTCGTGCAGCTAATGGCGGCGCATCTTTAAACGTCAATAATTTGCAAGAAGGTTCTTACTACCTTAGAGTCTTTGAAGTTATAGAAGCAGAAGATACCAATTACAATTTGAGTCTGTCTGTAACTCCCATAGATACTGACTCCGAGACTTTAGTTTTGAATCAATCTTCACCGATTCCAATAACTCCACAAACAGCTGCACCCCAACCTACACCGGCTGCTCCACCGAGCAATCCTTTGGTTGATGAAGTTGTTGCATTGACAAATTCTCACCGTAGCGAACATGGTTTGCAGCCTTTAACTTTAAATGGCGACTTATCAGAATCAGCACAGTTACACAGTGAGGATATGGCTGTGAATGATTTCTTCAGCCACACAGGTTCTAACGGTACGAGAGTGAGCGATCGCACTAAATCGGCAGGTTATGAGCTTTCTTATGTAGGGCAAAATATAGCCGCTGGTTATATTACAGCCGAAGAAGTTGTCAGAGGATGGATAAATAGCCCCCCACATAGCGAAAATCTTCTCAATCCGAACTTTCAGGAAATCGGAGTTGGGTATTATAATTTAGCGAATGATACGGGCATCATCAATTACAACAATTATTGGGCACAGGATTTTGGTGGTATAGTTTCAACCTGACTGAAACTAGTATTTTGAATGAAAAATACCGAAAAAAATCAGATATGTTGCAAAATATCTCCTTATCTGTGGGAAATAAAAAAACCTCTCCTTCTAAGAGAGAGGCTTAATTTTTCAGCTTTCTATTTATCTAGCAAAGGGTGCAGACGCTTATTCGGAGGGGCGTTAATTTAAAACCATACAAATGTTTTCCCCAGATATCTATTAACCAGGTAATGAGTTTATAGAAACCGAAATTGCTGTATATCAAGGAAAAACGTCAATTTTTTGAAAGGGTTTGCCTATTGCATCCTTTGAAGAAAGAATCGGCTCAGTATTTATTCGCCAATCAATATTTAAATCGGTATCGTTCCAAAGCAGGGTACGTTCTCCTTGAGGGGCATAATAATCTGTAGTTTTATATATCACTTCGGCAACTTCAGAGAGGACTACAAAACCATGAGCAAAGCCTGGTGGTATCCATATTTGACGTTTATTTTCGGCACTAATTTCATAACCAACCCACTTACCAAAAGTAGAAGAACTTTCTCTTATATCTACCGCCACGTCAAATATATTGCCAGCAATTGCACGTACCAATTTACCTTGCGGCTGTATGATTTGGTAATGCAAACCGCGCAATACATTTTGTTTGGAGTAAGAATGATTATCCTGAACAAAGTCAAATTTAATACCAGTTTTGGCAATCAATTTTTTTAAGTTAAAGGCTTCAAAGAAAAACCCGCGTTCGTCGTGAAAAATTTGTGGTTCAACAATTAGAATATCAGGAATCTCAGCAGAAATGATTTTCATTGATTTATCATTAATTATTCCTGAATTTTTATATTACTGCTGTTTAGGAAGAAAATTTGTAAAAAATAATTTTAAATTAAGATAAACATTAATTTACCAAGTTTTACCGAGTCTACCTCTTAAACCGTCAAAAGTGCCAAAAGCGCAAGCCCAGACTTTGAGTAAAACTAAATCGGGTTCGTAGCGTGTAATTCTCTTTATTATATTTATCATAAATTTGAATCTATGGATGAGACAAAAATATAACATCCGCTTATTTGATTGACGAGTTTCAAAATAAGTATGATTTCGACAAGCATAGTAATAACGAGATGGAGAACAAGTGAAAGTAACGATTTTATGATGTTTTTTAGAGCGCCTATCTTTGACTGTAGAATAATTACCAAGGCGATGTTGAAGTACTGTATTTTTAACTACGACGATTTGATAATTTAGTTGTCTAAATTTCATGCAATAAGCGTAGTCTACTGCATCAAGAAAAAAATTATTTTGGGGAAGTCCAACAATTTTTGCAGCATTCAAATTAACAAGAGAACCTGAAGTTATGACACCATCGCAATCATAATAATCTTCTGCTTCTAAATATCCGGGTTTTGGTACAAATTTATAATCTTGAAAAATCTGTCCTGGAAATTCTTGTGAAGTATTAATATCAAATATTTTTGGAGATATTATACCGATATGATGGTTTTTTGCAGATAATTCTTGATATTTTGTTAACAAAATTTCTAAACTATCAGTTAAAGGTTGGCTATCTTGATCGAAAAGCCATAAAAAATCATATTCTTGTTGAATAGCCCATTTTATAGATATATTTAAACCTCCATCAACTCCGATATTTTCGGGATGAGAATCAACTATAAGATTTTGATAATTTTTTGCGGAAATAATTGGTTGTTTGGAATTATCTACTATAAATATTTCCAATATAGGATAGGACTGTTTTTGTATTGCGGCAATGGTTTTTTCAAGTGCTTCTATGTCTTGATAAGCTGTTATGTAAGCTGCTATTTGATAAAAATTATTTTCTGACATTCATTAATTGTATTAATTTGATATATATAAAATATATAGCGGTTTTCGGTTGAGTACAATACACTTCACGAAACCTCACCCCCTCCCCTCTCCTTAGTAAGGAGAGGGGTGCCGGAGGCGGGGTGAGGTCAAATTTTCTACTTCATCCAACTGAAATTCGCTATATATCTCAGAAGCTATAGTTAACTTTTTGCGAAACCTAACAAACGTTTGAGCTTTAGCCATATATTTTTTTGTTTCGGAGAATTTCTAGATTTGAGTGCATCTATTTGAAGATAAGCAAACTGCAATTCTTGTAATAGGATTTGGGAATTGTTTTTTTGCAGATGATAAATTTGTGAATATAGTTCATTTTGTTGAAAGCCAAATATCATCTCAGATGTTTGATATTTTTGAATAACATCGGCAAATTGATGACAAAAATATCTTGCAAGATGAAGGGTATATTTATTCGTGGTATTTATCATGGAATGAGAATGAACTCTATATGCGCTAAGAACTTGAGGAACAAATTTACAAGCATAATTAAACTTAGCTAATTTTAACCATAAATCATAATCATCCCATCCAAACCAGCCATATTCGATTAGATTTGTAGAGTATCCTCCTACTTTTAGTAAAATATTTTTATTAAACATAGCCATAGCATCAATATATGGATGTTGGATTAATTTAGAAACATCCCATTCATGATTAGAAATTCTATTCAGTTCCTTTCTGCTGTGATTATCAAATTGGCTAATTTCTCCATACACGGCAGCATATGATGAAGAGTTTATTTCGTGATAAAGAATAGTCAAGCAGTTGGGATAAATCCAATTATCAGCATCTAAAATAAATACATATTTCGAGCGAGATAATTCCAAACCAATATTTCTCGAATCAGTTAAACCAGTGTTAAACCATTTTTTGATCAAACATATTGGTAAATCAGATTTTTGTAAATATTCTTCCACCAAAGATGCAGAATTATCGGTAGAACAATCATCAATTACTAATACTTCTATTCCCGATAAATCTGAAATATCTGACTGGGCTACGCTATCTAAACATTCATAAATATATTTAGAATAATTAAACAGGGTAACTAAAACGGTTATGGAGGGATTTTGAATATTTTTATATGCTTGATTTGATGTTGCTTGCCAAGGGTTATATCCTTTACTTTTATAAGTATTAGCAGCTTGTAAACGGGAGATAAATAATAATCTTTTTTCTTCTAAGTTCCAATCTGATTTATTTATTTGTAAAGGTTTATAAAATGCAAGTTGCTCGTCTACCACTTGCTGGAAATATTTTTTTTCTAAGTCTTTATGATTAGCTAATATTTGAGAGTGTCGATGATTGAGCTTTTCTTGATTTAAAGTTAATTGAGTTCTTGTGAGGTGACTAATCATAAATTAATATCTATAGCTAAAACCTGGAGCTAAAAATTAATTTTGTATCAGCACTTATGCAACCGGCACATTTTTTTGTAGGGTGCTGTGATACTTGGAGTAATTTGAAACGTAGTAATAATGTTTTTAGTATCACGCACCAACCAAGTATTCTAACAATTGCGTAAGTCCTATTTATGTATTAATTAGCTTTAAAATGTAATTTATTCAGCTTTTAAACCAACATAATTCCTAAATTTTAACCAAAACCGACGTAACTTCCAAAATTTACTAGTTTCCATGGTTTTAATAATTTGCTGACAATGTTCCCACCCAGCATGAGCTTGCTGTAACTTAATTTGGTTATCTTCCCATTCATGCTGTACGTGTTGTAGCTGAATTTGTTCTTGCTGTAATTGCAATTGTGTTTGTTTTAACTGACTTTGTACTTCTTCAATTTGTATTTGGTTTTGCTGAAGTTGATTTTGTGCTTTTTCAAATTCGACTTGAGTCTGCTGTAATTGAATTAAATTATCTTCTAACTGACTATTCTTAGTTTGAAGCTCAATTTTTGATTTTTGTAATTCTATTTGCAAATCTTCCAATTGATTTTCGTATTTTCCTAATTTTTCGACAACCTGACAATATTGTTGCTGTAAAATCGTATATTTATTTTCTAAACAAATAGGATAGCCTCTAATCACAAATTGTAATGTGTCAGCATCTTCGTCTTGTTCGATTTGATTAGTAATATTGCTATCAAAATTATCTTTCTCAAAAACTGGAACTAATTTGGAATTACAATAAATAGGTAATTTAGTCTGCTCTATAGAATCTATTAAATAACCCGAATCCTCAAATAGCTGTGTGACTGTTTTACGGGTAAAAAATCTCAGATGGGTATTATCCAAAATACCGAATTGCTGATAGTCAAAATTTCCTTGTAATAAAGCAAGTCTAATCGCTCCATGAGCTATATTCGGAATCGAAGCAACCACATATCCCTGGGGTTTGATTATATTTCGAGTCTCTTGCAAAACTTTCCAAGGATTGCGGAGATGTTCTAAAATATCGCCAAATACAGCTACATCGAATTTTTCTTCGGCTATACTTGCCGATAAAATATCATTCAAAGACACAAAATCTAAATCAACATTGATAACTTGCTCGCAATATTCTTCAGCAACTTTTGCAGCTTTGGTATTTACTTCTACACCCGTAACCTGACAACCTCTACTATTAAGAAATTTAGCAAAATAGCCCGTAGCGCAGCCAAAATCAATAACCCGCTTGTTTTCTCCTATCAAGCACAGCATTTTTTTTAAACTGCTATTATCATCCAAATCGGTTTCTGATAGATTTAATAATAAAGGATAATCTTTTCCCGGATGGGCATTCATCATTTATCTGCTTTTATGGGTTAATTTGTTTGCAGTACTTTTACATTTATTGGTGTGTCAACTAAAGCATGAATCCTCTTGCCTGTATTTGGTGGTAATACTTGAAAAACTATAGCGTTATCAATCCAGTCAAAGGTCATTGCTGTATAATTTTCTGCACCGGCTACTGTTAAACTATAAGAGCTAGGACGTAAGGGTAATCTAAATATAAATTCGATTTGTAAGTTGGTTCCTGTTGCTAATTTTCCTAATGGTTGATTTTCTTCAATGGTATTGCTACCAATCAATTCGTTACCATTTTTATCGCAGATAAAAAACCCAAGAATGCAACCCTGTAAATCTTGATAAACTTGCACCTCAACAAGTAATTTCACTTGTTCGTTAAATCCAAAAATAGGACTTTTATCTGCTTCGTCTCCACATTGATGAAATAATTTAATGCTTTCAATTAATGCTTTACGATTTCCTCTACGGGTTTGTTCGACTTTAACTTGGGAAACGGTTTCGCTTTTATTTTCAACAGCAATATTCTCCTCACAATTGTCGTTGGGAGCAGCCAATTCTAACTCACTTTCTGTCACCAACTTCATATATTTGATAATTACGTCATTGGGAGTACCAGAAGCGTAAATTTTTCCAGCATCAATCATTACTGCTGAATTACATAAAGTTTTGATTGCACCAGAATCATGAGATACAAATAAGGTAGTGACACCAGAATCCATTAAGCTCCGCATTCGACGCATACAGCGGTGTTGAAATACAATATCCCCCACAGCTAAAGCTTCATCTACAATTAAAATTTCGGGTTCTACATTTACTGCTACTGCAAAAGCTAAGCGAACAAACATGCCGCTAGAATAAGTTTTTACGGGTTGTTCAATAAAATCTCCGATATCGGCAAAAGTTGCGATATCATCAAATTTATCTTCGATTTCTTGTTGAGTTAACCCCAGCAATTTGGCGTTAAAAAATACATTTTGTCTCCCAGTAAATTCTGGATTAAAACCACTTCCAAGCTCTAAAAGAGCGGAAACTCTACCCCTGACAACTATCTCCCCTGTGGTTGGTGTTAAAGTACCTGCAATAATTTGTAGCAACGTACTTTTTCCCGAACCATTGCGCCCTACAATCCCTACTGTTTGTCCTTTTTTTAGTTCTAGATTAATATCTCTTAGTGCCCAAAATTGAGAGGTTTTGCTTTTACCTGGTAATAAAATTTCTTGTAATCTATCTACCGGATGAGCATACCTTTTAAAGGACTTTGAGACATTTTTCAAAGAAATGACGATGTCTTCACTCATTATGAAGGCTGATGATTGTAAAAACCGGCATGGTAAAATCTTACCCTGTTTTAAGCTAGTAAAAATGGTGTTAAAGTGCCATTTTTAATTCTTTCAACTGATTGTAAATATTTTTTTTGTGTTTTGGTTGCCAATTTGCCAAGTTGTTTAAAAACGATTAAAAGTATTAGGATTTAACTTACGCAAGCCCCCCTAAAAAAGGGGGGTTGGGGGGATCTAGAATGTCTGGAACACTATACTTTCCGTTATTGCTGCGTAATTTATAAGTATAAGAGAATGTTTGAAAAGTCATAAATAAAACCACAAATTTTCAGATCCCCCTAAATCCCCCTTATGTAAGGGGGACTTTCAATACTACTCAGTTAAGCAATAAAAGCCCATCTTTATATCCCCCAAACCGGGGGACTTTTACCGCCCTTTTGTAAGGGGGGAAGGGGGGATAATCCGAGAGTTACGATAAAAACTGTACTTTTCAAACATCCTCTAAAACTCTAATACCAGTTTTTACCTAAGTTTCCTTGAAAACCATCAATAGTACCTTTAAAACAAGCCCATACCTTTAATAGTTTTTGTTCTGTTTCGTACAGGAGAATCAAATAAATACTATGAATCATATATTTTAACCGGCGCAAACAACCAGTTAGTTTGTAGAAACCCTTAGCATGGCGAGTTGATAAATAGGTATGATTGCGACATATATAATAATGCCTTAAAGCAGAATATACTTGGATAAAGCTTTCTTGTTGGAAAAATTTGACTTTAATTGGATTGCCAAATTTATGTTCTAAGATAGCTTTAGGAACTATGAGATTATGATAACCATTTTGTTTGAGTCTAAGTCCGTAATCCATATCTATACCATCAATGAACAAATCTATATCTGGTAGAGGATTTTTTTTCGCTACTGTTGTGGGTATTAAAGAACCAGAAGTTATCGGAGCATCGCATTCATAAGCATGATTTTTAGATAGGTGCTGGCATCCCGTAAAATGGTCTTTAATAAATGTTGCACCTTGAATAATTTTATTTGTTCTTGTATCAATAGAAACTGGGGCTATGATACCAATAGGATAGTTAGTATTTAATTTGATTTTGTATTCTTTCAAAAGTTTTTCTAAACAGTCTTTTTGAGGAATACTATCTTGGTCAAAAGTCCATATAAAATCATAATTTTTTTCAATTGCAAATTTAAATGCGATGTTTAAACCACCGGAAATACCAATATTTTCGGGATGTTTTTGAATAATTACTTTATCATCATTACTTATAAAAACTGGCTGGCTGGAAGAGTTATCTATTATCAGTATTTTCGTGACTGAGAAAGACTGATTATTCAATGCCTCTACACAGTTATTTACTGCTGGGTAATCTTCATAAGCTGTAATATAAGCTAATACTTTTTGATTACATGCTTTTGAATCAACTTGAAGATTCATATACTATAAACTTATTTTTTTATATTCAGGAGTTAGGCAACGGCAACGGAAATAACTCTGTTCCAGACATTTAAGATCCCCCCAACCCCCCTTGGAAAGTGGGGCTTTAATAAGTCCTAATATTTTTAATATTTGCGTAAAAGCTTTCTAATTCCGTTACTTGTTCGTCAATAGTTCTGATATAAGTTGCTTCGGGTAAATTGTTGAGCTTATATTTTTGCGGCTTTTGGTCTATTCTTTGCAAAATTGCGATTAATTCATCAATATTCTCTACAGAAAAGACATCGCCATTTACTCCTTCTTTGATATCTTCTGCTAATGCTCCTTTGTTTGAAGATACTGTCCATACTTTTGCATAAATAGCTTCTCTAGTAATTAAGCCAAAACTTTCGCACCATAATGAAGGAGCAATTAAAACATCTATTTGACTAAAAAACTCTGACATTTTATCCGCTGGTTGCTTGGGTATAAAGGTTACTGGAGTATTTCCCCAAGTTTCTTGTCGGGTTAAACTGTCATTCATAAAAAGATCGATTGCTGTAATTTCAGTGTTTTTGAGTTTGGCTTTTAAGACAGCTGATTTCAAAAAGTAAAATCCTTTGTGAACACAAATACCGCCAGCATAACCCCAACGTATTCGATTGGATGCCCCATTTTTTTTGGGTAAAACTGGTTGAGGAATTATCCCATTGCGGTTTACCCGTATCTGAGAAAAACCATTGATAGCGTATAGCTGAGCCTGGAATTCGGAAACAGCAAGTAAAACCTCAGCACCGTTGAGACATTTTGTTAAATAACGACGACGCTCTAAAGAAATATCGATATTTTCTGTATAGCGAGCTGCAACAACAGGATCGATTTGATGGTAGTCGCGCTCTAAGCCTTGACTATCAAGCATAAATTGATGATCGCAAATCCACCAAGCATCGTGAACAGTTACAACATAAGGAATATTTAAATCGGCAGCAGCTTCCAGGGTGGAAGCAGTCAGTCTTTGTACGCAATGGAAATGAATCAATTCAGGCTGAGCAAAGCTTAAATATTGACTAAATATCTCATAGACTCTGCTGTCTTGATAGCGCCAATCCAAGTCTGGATAAGGCGGCAGACTAAGTTTAGTTACATGAACTCCATCGTGAGTATATTCTGATAACTCGTATCCTTGAGGGTTATCTAAATCGTAGGTAAAAACAGAAATATCGTAGCTCTCGCTATATTTTGTTTGTAAACCATCCACTATATTTTTTAATAGACTGGTTGCACCACCAATAGCTTGCGGTGGATAAAGTACGTTTACAAATAAAAGTTTCTTTTTCGGTTGCGATACAATAACTTCCCCCGACGCAACAGCCGCTTTAATTCCGGAGTGCAAAATTTGCTTGAGATTATCAGCCATAACAGCTGGTGCGTAATCTTCTAAAGCTTTTTGTTTGGCTTGGGTAGCAATATTCTGACGTACTTGCTCCTTACCAACCAAAAGATCGAGTTTTTCAAACCAATCTTCAGCAGTATGAGCAATCAAAGCATCAACACCATCTTGCAAAATTTCAGCATACATTTGCGTATAACTAACCACCGAAGGTACGCTTAAAGCAGCAGCTTCTAGCCATTTAATTTCACTTTTACAATCATTGAATAAACTATTTTTCAAAGGGGCAATATTGATATCAGCTTGAGCAAGAAATGTCCAGTAAGCATCTATATCACGCAGTAATCCAATCCTATCTATTCTTTCTTGATATGGAATCAATTCCTTTGGTAAAGTTAAATATCCAACAATTGTTAGCCGTACATTTTGATATTTATCTAAAATTTTTGCTAAAGCTGGTGCAGCAATTTGGAAATCCGCATCATGAGTTTTTGTACCGCTACCATAGAATATAGAAAGGTAATTTCTATGGAGCTTTGGTAAAGGCGATCGCAAAAATTGCAACATTTGACTGTCAATAGCATTGCGATGACAAAAGCTAGATTTATTCAAGCTAACTTTCGCCATTTCTTTCGCGAGTATTGGCGTAGAAGCAATTGCGTAATCGCACAAAGCTAAAGCCTCTCGGTAAAGTGCAACTCCTTTAACTAACCCCTCATATTCTTCAACAGAAACCTGTTTACCAAAACTTTCAATTGGTTCTGGATAATAATTTAAGTCAAAAATTAAATCGTCTATATCAAAAAAAATTACCTTTTTTAAAGCTTTGGCATATTTTATAGTTTGAACTACATCCTCGAATGCCGGTACTCGATAAAAAATCACAGCATGACAAAAGTGCAGCATTTTTCGAGATGTTTTAGCATCACGCCAAGATACCACTTCAACTTTCCATTTGAGTGCTTGTAACTGTTCTAATTTCTGCTGTACTCGATAGCGAAAACATTGAGGTATTGTTTCTTCTACTATTAGTAAAACTTGCGGATTTTCGGGAACGAAGCGAGGTAAATCAATTTGAGGAATTTGACAATCTACCGATGTTTGAATCGTTGGCTGATTTGGTATAGGTTTAGGAAATTTTTTAGGAAACAACCCTTGTAACTTTTGTTTTAATCCCAGCCATTTAAGCCGTATTTTCCAGAATTTACTGGTTTCCATCCAGGCAATAATTCCCCGTGCTTGGGCTAATTCTGTTTGAGCAGTTTGAAGTTGCGATTTTAACTGTTCTAGTTCCAAATTAGTTTTATGCATTTCAGTTTGTAGTTCTGTTTTTGAGGAGCTATTCATCTATGAATTTCCTTTAACTGTTCATTTTAAAAAATCGTTTTACAAGCGTTCCGAAAATGCTTTTATGCATCTGATGGCGGAGTATCTTCTGCTTACTGGTTTTTCTGTGATATTTTTTGTAGTTGTGATTTCTTAGCTGCTTAATCGGCTTCTTTTAAATGTTTCAGAACTTACGCAATTGTCACAATACTCGGGTGGTGCGTGACACCACAAGCCTTATTATTGCCTTATAAATCAACCAAAGTGTCACAGCACCCTACAATAAAAATGTACCGGTTGCGTAAGTCCAATATGTAAAATATTTCTAGATATTTGGAAATGAAATTACAATTTATTGACTCATACTCCTAGAATCCTTACAATTATCGCACCACATCCGACATCAATAAATTCTGGAATACTAATAACGAATCCGGAATGCAATCTTAAAGATTGAAGCGGCAATATTTATTGTATGTCAGTATATTTGATACATTTTAACTTCGCCAATACAGGAAAAATAAGCATCTAATGGTTTGATATCAAAGGAATTGGATAATTCTCTTAAATTAGTTTATATCAACTTTCGGTAGCATTTTTAACTATAATCAAAGTAAAAATCGAGGTATATAAAATATTAAATATTTATTTTTTTCATCAAACAATCACAATAATGTCTGAATTAATAACATGTATATAATTAGACAAGAATCAATTTTAACGCTTTCACGATTAACTTTTTACCCTACTTTGAAAACCCCTCTTCTTAACAAGGAGAGGGGAAGGGGTGAGGTTTATCTCCATCGAAATGAAAACTGCTATATAGCCTTTTTGGTTGATTGCAATACAGTTTGATACCTCACCCCGCCCTCTGGGCACCCCTCTCCTTATAAAAGAGAGGGGAAAATATGAAATTATGATTTGTATTCTACTCTTCACGAATAGAAACCGGGTTATTTTGAGCATCTTAAGAGGATGTGCAGAAAAGTCATAAATAAGACTTGCAAATTCTAAGATTCCCCTAAATTCCCCTGTAATAAGATCCCCCTAAATCCCCCTTAAAAAAGGGGACTTTAACCCCCTTTTTAAGGGGGAAGGGGGGATATCAAAAGTTTAGAGTATCATTTATAGCTTTCAAAACATCCTTTAAAAATGGTGCAAAATATCAGTAATCAAACCATTAAATAAAACGCGATAAAACTTCTACCGTAGCTTTCCCGGTTTTTTCCCAACTAAACTTTTTAGCTCTTTCTATTCCCAGCTTAGATAAACTATTTCGTAACTGCTCGTCGGTAGCTATTAACTGCATCGCTTCAATAAGTTCATCCGTATTATAGGGATTAACTAAAATTGCAGCATTTCCAGCAACTTCTGGTAAAGATGAAATATTAGAAGTAATTACCGGAGTGCCGCAAGCCATTGCTTCCAATACCGGAAATCCAAAACCTTCCCACAAACTAGGAAATACTAACGCTAAAGCTTGATTGATAATTTTCGGTAATTCGCTATAAGGTACGTAATTCAAAAATTTAACTCGTTCGCTAACACCATTATCTTTTATTTGCGTTTTTAATAAAGGTGTATAGCGTTTATCGTCGGAGCCTGCAATCCATAATTGATATTCATCGCTTATTGGTAAAGCTGCAAATGCTGAAATGATTCGCTGTAAATTTTTATAGGGATCTTGTCTTCCCAAATAAAGAAAATAAGGATTATCTTGCGGAATATTTTTATTACCTAAAGGTCGAAAATGCTGAGTATTATGTGCTAAAAGAATCGGAGTAATCTGACTTTGAGGCACTTGATAAAAATCATGAATATCTTTTGCTGTAGCTTCAGAGTTACAAATAATATGTTCTGCTTTTCTGAGTATTCGAGGAACGTAGTAACGATGATAGTATGTTAGAGGCGAACGTTTTTTAGGAAAACGTAAAGGAATTGCATCGTGGAAAGTAACGACGTAGCGACATTTTGAATTAATTGGTGCTTCCGGAATTGGTGAAAATAATAAATTTGATTTTAACTTTTGATAAATTTTCGGTAGTTGAAACTGCGTCCAGATTAAACGGTTAAAATGTCCTTTGGTACCTTGTGCCGGAGTCAGATTATTAGGTATCTCGTAACAATTGAAATCGGAATATACTTGAGAAGTTAAAAGAGTAGGTTGAAGAGATTTTAAATAACTAAAAAGATTTTGGGCATAATTGCTTATGCCTGTAGGCTGAGAAAATATAATAGATAAATTTACGAGCAAATCACTCGATAGTGAATTATCTACAGATTTCATTAAACAATACTTCTATAAGCTTTTAAAGTTTCTACCGCAGTTCTTTCCCAAGAAAACATTTTAGCTCTTTCCTTACCTTTCTCAACAAATTCTTGACGCAACTGAGAATCGCTAATTAATTTTAAAATAGCTTCAGCAAGCTGCATAGGCTCATCGGGATTAATTAATAAAGCTGCATCTCCAGCAACCTCCGGTAAGGATGAATTATTAGAAGTTACCACCGGAGTACCCAAAGTCATTGCTTCAAGTACCGGTAAACCAAATCCTTCATAGTGAGAAGGATAAACAAATGCATCTGCCTTTGCATAAAATAGAGCTACCATTGCATCTGATAAATAATCAAGATGATAAATTTGGCTTTTCCAAGGAGATTGTTCAATGGCTGCAAAAATTGGTTCATAATGCCAACCTTTTCGCCCAATCATCACCAAATTATGCGGTATTTTATGCTTTTCTTTCAAATAATTAAAAGCTGAAATAATTGCTCTAATATTTTTTCTCGGTTCTATAGTACTAACAAATAGTAAATAAGGTACAGAGAAATCATATTTAACTTGCTTGCTTAACTCCTCAATCCTAGCATCAGTTAAATAATCCGCATGATAACGACTAGCTAAAGGTGTAACAACAACTTTGTTCTCATCAACTTGCAAATATTTAATAATATCTTGTTTGGAACTTTCAGAAATAGTTAATACTAAATCTGTCCACTGTAAACATCGTTTAACTTTTTGGGTATAGGTTTCAACAACAGAATTAGTAAACTGAGGATATTTAATAAAAGTCAAATCATACAAATTCATTACCTTACGACTTTTATAGCAAGGATAAACCGAATAATTAGTACCATGAACTATATTAGGATAGCCAAAAAACTTTTCAAAATAGGATGTAACTGGATTGATATGATTAGAAATTAGCAGATTAGAAACTCTAACCGGCATCGGGAATAAACGCAAATTAGGATGCTTTTGCAAACAATCGGGAAAACTCCAATCTCCCCGTAACCACTTTTTTAAACCTGGTTGAAAAGCTATTCCTAATTGAAAATCATCTTCCGCTTGTAATCGTTGTAAAGCCGAGATTAAATTAGCAACATAAAAGCCAACTCCACTTGGTTTAGGAGCAACTGGAGTGGCATCAATGACAACTTCTAACATATTTATTAAACCTAGCTGTCAGTTAACTTCTTCAAATCGTATTCAACCATCGATTCCACTAACTGTGCGAAGGAATATTCCGGTTGCCAATTTAACCGATTTTTTATCTTATCAATAGAACCAATTAACTGTACTGGTTCATCTGGACGGTAAAATTCTGGATCTACAGAAACATAGTCTTGCCAATTTAAACCTACACTACTAAAAGCACAGTCTACAAGTTCTTTTACAGAATGAGTTTTACCGCTAGCAATAATATAATCGTCGGGTATTTCCTGTTGTAGCATTAACCACATGGCTGCTACCGCATCTTTTGCATAACACCAATCTCTCCGTGCTTCCAGATTACCGAGTTTTAACTCCTTTGCAAGTCCAAGCTTTATCTTGGCAGCAGTGCTAGTAATTTTACGAAATACGAACTCCGCCCCCCTCCGTGGAGACTCGTGAGTATAAGTAATACCGCAACAAGCATATAAATGATAATGCTGACGATAATTAGCAGTCATCCAGTGAGCGTAGGCTTTAGCAACACCATAGGGATTTCGGGGACGAAAAGCAGTGCGCTCGGTTTGTGGAGACTCATCCGGCTGCCCAAATACCTCACTACTGGAAGCTTGATAAAATCTCGCATCCGGCTTACAGCGACGAATAGACTCCAACAAACGCGATACACCCAGAGCAGTATATTCCGCAGTTAAAGCCGGTTGCGTCCAAGATAAAGGAACGTAACTTTGGGCAGCTAAATTATAAATTTCATCGGGTTGAGTATCGCTGATTACATCCATCAGGGAAGATTGGTCTAATAAATCACCAGAGACAATTTCAACTTGACTTCCAAGATGGCTGATACGCTCTAGGCTACTGGTACTAGTACGGCGAACTAAACCGTATACTTGGTAGCCTTTTGATACTAGTAATTCTGCGAGATAGGAACCGTCTTGTCCTGTTAATCCGGTTATGAGGGCTTTTTTCATAGCAGATGTTTAATAGATTACATTAACTAAGTGACTTATCTTATCGTTGTTTGGTGGAATTGAGAAAAATAACTAACTTATACTTTAAAATCTGTAAAAATAAATCTCTGACATTTGTGTATACAAGTATAGAATTACTTCAGGTTAATGATATTATTATTAATTATCTTAGGACTTACACAACGCCACATATTTTTCTCCTAGGGTGCTTGTATACTGACTAATTGTTAAAGGAATAATAAGGCAATCAGTGTACGGCAGCAACAAGACACTGTGACAATTGCGTAAGTCCTATATCTTTTCAGCGGATAACATCAGTTTCAGAACAAAAAAATCACTGATAGATAAGAATCTATAGACCAGTATTTTGATTGTATTAAGTTGTGTTATCTATAGTTTTACATAAAATAACTTCATATTAGTTTACTTAATTAAACAGTGATATTGATGTTAATCAAAATAGATTAATTATGCTTATGAATAACCGAAAAAAAGTAAATCAAGAGAATGCTAACTCTAAATATAGAATGAATTCAATTAACATTCATTTTTGCCAAACTACTAATATAACCCCAGCAATAATGAAGCTCAAACCGAACAAACGAGTGACTGGAATAGTCTCTCTAAATATGAAGTAACCCAAGAGAGTAGAAAGAACATAAACTAAAGACACAGACGGAGCAGCTATGCTTAAGTTGACTCTAGTTAAAAGTAAAATATAAGCTATTGCACCGAAGCCATAACATGCTAATCCGATTACGACTTCGGAAGTTGTAATCATGTTAAAAATATGGCTGATAATATTCCCAGCATTCACTTTACCTAACTTCAACGCACCTGCTTTTAAGAAAAACTGACCTGCAACACTGGTAAAGACTGACATTAGCAACAAACTCAATTCTTGTGGTGTCATAAACATTTTCCTAGAGTAATTAAAGTTTTTTCACTACAGATTTCTTCTTAAAAAAATCACTTAATAATTACATCAAACTTAGGAGATGGTGCCTGTTTATCGTTAAACCAAGCAACATGTTCATTTACCATCGTTAAAATGAGGGTATATTTTCCTGGTTGGGGTGGTGTTTTAATAATTGCATTAATTGCCGCTGATTCCCCAGGGGATAGTTCAAACGGAAGAGGTGTACGTTCACCGTCACCATCGAATACCTGTAAGTTTCCATTTGAGTCTAGCCAACGGTAACTAAAGTTGGTAGGATTTTTGCCGGTGTTGCTCCATAAAAAACTACTTGTATTTTTAACAATCGCTGGTATTGTAATTAATGAATTAGCTTGGAAACTGTCAGAAATTTCATATCCTTTTATTTCCTGTGAAAATATTTTTGGAATTGGCAGTTGTATTTGGTAAGATTTCCAGCTTCCTGAATCACTTGTATTGTCTTTAGTTGAGTACATAGAAATTATTTGATCTGTATCTATTAGAGAATCTTGAGATATTACGCAAAGTTTCCCTTTGATGTCTTGTCCTAACCAATTGATAATTTTTCCTGTATTCATTGATTTGGAAATGTCACCATAGTTCAGCGGAACCTGTCCTGAATAACCATTAATAACAGGTACATTTGCTTGAATTCCAGCCCACATTGCTGATAGCTGTGATGCCCAATATGGATTTTTAGGTTCCAAACTGACATATGAAAAATCGCAATCTTTTTCCATAAGTTTTTGTATTTGGGCAACTTCCTTAATCCAAGGTGTTTTCGCAAAACTTGGTGAACCAATAACAATTTGCTCTAGGACACATCCAATACACAATATGCTTAAGGCTGTTATACGCCATCGCTTACTAGCCATTGTGCTTAAAACAGAATCTAAACATAGTGTTACAGCAACTAAAATATAAAAATAAAATATTGTCCATATACGAGTCACTGCTCTAATAGCCGAAGCACCAGGAACAATTTCATATACAATTCTCCAAATAGACCATCCATTTGGCAAACGTAGGCTAATGATAAAAATAGTTAGCGCAACAAGTAAACAAACTTTAACTAAAAAAGCTCTTTCAGAGTTAAATATATTTTGGCGATGTAGTAAAACATAGATAGATAGGAAAGTAAGCAAGATTGGCAATAACCCAAGAAACATATGGTGTTCATGAGCCATTGGTAAATGTTTATAATTTTCTGAAAACAGAGACCACCAAAGACTGTTTTGTGCTGGTAAAAACCATGATGAAAGTCTAGGCAACATACTTTCTATTTCAGCGTAAGGTCGAGGACCAAATGCAGCTTTAGCTTTTAAATAAGGTCCAAGCAAAGCAAACATTAATAATGCCCAAGTCCCAGAAATGAACATCCCAGCTAAATATTTTTCCTTTAAATACTTAATTAGCCGTTTTCTAATATCTAAATTTAACGTGTAAGCGATTGCAGCTAATATTATTAGAGTAAATATTAAGAACCAACCTAAGTAAATTCCTGCTAAGACTTGTAAATATATAAATAGTAGTGACAATGCAAAGGTTCTATTCTTAGGAGACTTGATAAAACTCCAGAAAAATAGAAAAGCTAACGGTGTAAAAAATTGGGAAAGTAGTTGCTGATGGGCAATTTTTACGATTCTAGTCATACCGAAAGCAAATAGGAAAGCACCAATTATAGTTGGTACATGACTTGCTCGATAGTGTCGCATCAAAGTAGCAAAGCTTATGAAACAAAGAACACAGACTGTTATCATCCATAGCTGATATGACAAGTCTGAAGATAAGAATATTCTAAAAAGAAAGTAAATAGGAGATGAGCCAAACAAATTTTCAGAAAAGGTTAAAACATTTTTATAAGGATAGAAAAAACTAGGCGAAAAGAAATCCCCAATATAATCATTATTTGTTAAAAATTGAAATGAATGTTCTAAAAAGTAATGAACTAATCTTGTATCTCCTGGGTCAGTTTGCATCAGAGAAAAACCAGAAGCAATTGTAGGATAAAAGGCATTAAACGTTCCTATTATGCAAAATAATATATATACTCCATACCATATTACTTGAGGAGTTTTTAAATTTATCATTCTACAACTGTCTCCATATATTGAATATTTGGCTTTGTTTAAAAAATCACCAAGTTAATACATATGAAAAAAAATCATCTCGTTGTAAAAACTTGCTAGTATAAAGATTTTAATAGTGGATTTTACACTTTGAAAATAGATATAATTAGGACTTGCTAAATTCCAATCTAAATAAATTATTTCTTTTCCACGGTACAAAAATTATTCATCCCTAACTGAAAATATTGATGCTGGAAAGATTGAAAATTAGCAATATCGACTAGTACTCTTTTTAGTTTTTTCCTGTGATAGTATCTTTTATGGTCTCTTATTTCTGCTTCACTGATAATTCTGATTTTGTACGCTAGAAATTCTAATATGGGCTTAGACCATACAGATGGAACTGTAATAATTAATTTGCCACCAGGAACAAGAACTCGATGTATTTCCTTTAGGATTTCCTCTTCATGTTCAATATGCTCTAGAACAGCCAACATTGTTACAGTATCAAAAGTTTCATCCGCAAATGGTAATTTGTGTTCTAACATTACTTGAATAGTTTGAACATTACCAAATTGAAAGTTTTCCGTTTTGAAATCTACTCCAAATCCCTCACTAATATGTGGAGATATTGCTTTAAGAAAAGCTGCTTTCGTTCCACAACCTACATCTAGGAGAACAGCTTTTTTTGGAATATGATTTATAACTCGTCGAAGTCGTAATTGTCTTAAAATTGGTTCTAGAAATGGTTCCTTCATTTTGTATTGCTTAATTTTATGATATGGCTTATTTACTGTAGGTTATACAGGTGGGTTATAACCAAGCTTTCATTAGATTGATGTGATTATTCTCAGTTTAAAGTAAACCTAAATTTTCAGAATAAAACGGTTTTAGTATTTACTTAAATTTTCTTTTTACATAATTTATCAATGACATCAAATATTCCAACTTTTTGAGTAAAAAGCTTAAGAAAAACTAGTAAAAAGATTGTACTTTATTATGCAATATATAGCTCTAAATCCATCTTTCCAACCAATTTTTTTCCCTTCTTTATAAGTACGACCGTAATAAGAGATACCTACTTCGTAAATACGACACCCAGTTTTAGCAACTTTTGCAGTTATTTCCGGTTCAAATCCAAAACGATTTTCTTGTATTTTTATAGACTGGATAATTTCTCGTCGAAATGCTTTATAGCAAGTCTCCATATCAGTCAAATTAATATTGGTAAACATATTAGATAAGGTGGTTAAAAATCCATTCCCTAAACGATGCCAGTAATAAACAACTCTATGGGGTTCACCACCTTGAAAACGAGAACCGAATACCACATCAGCCTTGTTATCTAAAATTGGTTGAATCATGACTGGATATTCTTGAGGATCGTATTCTAAATCAGCATCTTGGATAATGACAATATCTCCAGTGGCAGCAGCAATAGCAGTACGTAAAGCTGCTCCTTTTCCTTTGTTTTTCTGATGATAAATAACTTTACTGACTTTCGGTTCTATTTTGTACTGAAGTAAATCTCGCGTTCCATCTTTGGAACAGTCATCCACTATAATGATTTCACAATCTTCGATTGGTGACTTTTTAACAGCTTCAACAACTTCGCCTATTGTTCCTAATTCGTTATAACAAGGTATTACAACAGATAACTTCATATGATTTATTGACACTCCTCATCAATATATAATAATTATCAATGCTAAAATAGAAAGTAATTACTAAGGTAATAGTAAGATAAATATACTGAAATTGTAAACTCATATTATTACAAATTTAGAATCAATTTACTTAATATTTTTTAGAGCACAAAAAATATTTTTAGTAATTTTTCAATAAAAAATTTTGCAGGTCTGCTTGCATATTTTAATTTTATAATGGTGATGAATACTGCTTTAGTCATAATATTTATGATGAAATTTTTCAAGCTATCTTATTAAGCTTAGATATTTCTCTTCTATGTTTGAGTAAACATCATTTTTTCAACAAAGTTTTTCACTTATAATCCGATTTCATCTTTAAATTTCTGATTCATTTGCGCCAATTTTTTTCACTCAATTACCATGTGACCATGCAAAAATGGAATTATGGATTATACTTTTCTCTCATGAGTTGCTGAGCATTTTTTCTTATTTGCAAAGTATTCAGTCAGGATTGGCTTAAAAATTTTTTAGCTGTTATTCAATATTCTCTTTGGCATTTGCAAAGCTTTTTTATATATATCAAGTACTTGGTGGGCTGTTTTTGACCAACCAAACATTTGCGATCGCTTTTGACCTAGTACCTTCAATTTGGAGCGTAATTCAGTATTTCTTAACATCACGAATGCTTCCACAAGCTCAGCTTTATTCATTGGACTGATGTATAAAACTGCATCCCCACCAACTTCAGGTAAACTTGTAGTGTTAGAGGTTATAACTGCTGCACCAAGATTCATCGCTTCCAAAACAGGTAATCCAAATCCTTCATAAACTGATGGGTAGCTAAACGCCCAGCAATTTTTATACAGCCACCTAAGAACGGAATCATCTACATACCCTAGCTTGTAAATATACTCATTCAATCCTAGTGTTTTAATAAATTCATCAAGGTCATCTTCAAGCCACCCTTGTCCTCCTGCTATAACTAGAGGTTTAGCGTCAGAATAAGCATCGATATATTCTCTATAAGCACGTAAAGTAGTTCGTAAATTTTTTCTTGGTTCTAAAGTTCCAACACAAAGTAAGAATTCGTCAGGAGTTAAACCTGAAATCGATTTTTCTACTCCAAACTCTTGAAAACGACTTCCCAAATAAACCACACTAATTCTTTCTTCTGGGAAGTGTGGAAATACTTCCAGAAAACGTCTTTTTGAGTATTCTGAAATAGCAATAATAAAATCTGCATTTAGTGCCGCATTAAATACTCCATGAAAACAGTTCCATCTGTTTTCTTCAGAAGAAAATTCGGGATAATCGAGAAAACTTACATCATATAAAGTATAAATTACACGAGCATTAGTTAAACGAGGACACGAAAAATTGTTGGCATGAACAATATGAGGATTTCCAAGCTTTGTTTCATCAATCTGTCGGGAGTTGCTCCAAAAATTCAAAGACTCCTGATGATTGAGGTTATCTAACAAGTGAGTACAATTACTTTTGTGTAGACGGCGTGTATTTTTTGCGTGTTCTGGATCCCAGAAAGTAACACCGAAAGCTGAGTAAAGTAGATATTCGTTTTCATGATCGCATTCGACAAGTTGACCGATCAAAGTATCCGCAAAATATCCACACCCAGCTTTATGATTACCTGTTTGGCTGATATCAAAACCTATTTTCATAAACGTTTCGTCAAAGTTACAATCTTAAGGAAATATAAGTTAGCACTGGTATACCACCAGAGCATTCTGAGCAATGCATGAAATGATATCCACTGTTTCCAGTGCCAAAATGACCAAAAACTGTTAGAAACTAAAGCACTGACAAACCTTCTATTCTCTCTATAGTTGGTACGTGCTAATTTTAAATTTTCTTCTACTGTTATATGTGCATAAGCAAATATCCACTTATCTGGCACGCGGTTGAATTTTCTTAGGAACATATCATTAATTTCTCTATGAACTGCTACTCTTTGACCAAGAGTTTTATTTTCCTGGTATAGCCGCGAACCAGCAAGTTTTTGTGGCAAATAAAAAAATGGAACTTTACGACCGTATCGAAGCCATAGTTCGTAGTCCATACAGTAATTCAAGGCATCATCTAACTTACCAAACTTTTCAACAAGACTACGGCGAAAGAAAACTGCTGGTTGACAGAGAAAACAAGTTTCAATTAAACGTTTATAGTTCCAAGGCTCAGTTGGATAAGCATCAATAACTCTATCTTGTTGATCAATATGGTCTGCATCTCCATATATTGCCAGTACATCTGGATTAGACTGAAATACTGTTTTAACTGCCTTAAAAGCTCCTGGGTAGTAAATATCATCAGAATTTATCCAACCAATAATATCACCTTTTGTCATAGTGATGCCTTTATTAACAGCATCGGCTTGCCCATTATCTGCTTCTGATACCCAGCTTAATTCTTCCTCGTAGAGTTTTAAAATTTCTATAGTTTCATCATTACTACCGCCATCGCATACTATATACTCCATTTCTATTTCTGCTGATTTTTGAGTCAAAATACTCTGTATTGTTTTTTCGATGAAACGACCTTGATTAAAAGAAGGGGTTATAAAGCTAAATTTTAAATTCACGCTACACTCTCTGATGTAAAAATTTTATTAGATGTACCATCAGTTGATTTGACTTGGCAGTTACGCACAACCACTCCTAACTGACGTGTATCTGAATTGAGATTTAATTCAACAGGTTTAAAGCTTGGTCTGACTTGAACAGTAATTACTTCGCCCACCTGTGAAAGTGGCCAAATAATTTCTTGTGAGGTATTCCGCAAAAACTTGTATGTTGCTTTCTTACCCTTTGATTTCAACTTAACAGTAGCTTTATTCGCTGGGTAGGAGCCAGGAGCTTCTAGGGTAAGGACTAAATTTCGTCCAGGCGAACCTGCTTCTACAGCAATATTAAATTCAGGTGCCGACCATCCATCATCATAAATGCCAGCAACCATTGTTTGAATATAATCTTTTTGATTACAAACTACATTCTCAAATATCTTGAGATACTGGCGAGCCATCTGCTGCTGATTAAATAGCTCCAATCTTTGGTATCCTTTCTTTACTAATTGCTCAATCAATACTTCATCAGTTGTGACTTGCGCTAAAGCTGAAACAATCTCATCTAGTTTTCGAGGATTAAAATAAAAAGCTGCATCCCCT
Organism: Cyanobacteria bacterium J06633_8; assembly: GCA_039820645.1. Lineage (GTDB taxonomy): Bacteria > Cyanobacteriota > Cyanobacteriia > Cyanobacteriales > Nostocaceae > Rivularia. The sequence goes on from JBCBPQ010000001.1 coordinate 88,561, forward strand.
GCGACTTCTGGCAAACTAGCAGTATTACTACACAATACAGGTTTACCAAATCTCATTGCTTCTAAAATAGGAATACCAAACCCCTCATATAAAGAAGGAAATATTAGGCATCTACTACCTTGCCATACACTTGCTAATACTTCTTCATTCAAAAATCCTAAAAAATGTACGTTTTCACTAAGACCCATAAGTTCTACAGCTTCACGTAGTTGATTTTCTTCATCTTCTAGTGCCCCAGTAAACACTAAGTCTACACAGTTATGAGGAAATTGTTTTTTATAAATTCCATAGGCTGTTAGGAGAAACCGATGATTTTTGTGCTGCCAATAATTAGCTGGGTAAAATGCATATTTTTTACCAGCTAAGTTTAAACTGATTAGATGCTTTTTAACAACGCTGTCTGTTAGTTTGGGTAATCGTTCCTGGATACAAATCGGTACCACATCTAATTTTTCTTCTGGTACATCCAATTTTTGGATGAATGATTGACGCGTAAAATCAGAAATACAAATTATATTTTGTGATTTATTGACCAAACTAGTCAAAAAATTTTCTCGGTGTTGTTTTTCTTCTGTACTAAAGAAAAAAGGATAATCCAAATGCTGCAAATCGTAAGCGATCGCAACCAAAGGAATAGATTTTTGTGCATATGTTGGAGCAGAAAAAGGGCAAAAAAGCAGATCTATGTTCTGACTTTTTAAAACATCATTTTTTATATAGGATTTTAAATTTAATTTATTTATTATTCGATTGAAAATTTTATTAATTTTTGTTAAGAAAATGCCTGATTCGGCTACAGATAATTGAGAGTATGTATCTTGAGAAGCAACTAGTTTAAATGAAGTATTTTTTGTTTTATATTTTATGAGTTCAGAGTGATTCCAAGAAGCTGTTAAGATTAAAAACCGATACTTCGGAGATAATCTCTGCAACTCTTGCAATAAGCTTAGAACTAAAACTTTTGCTCCTCCATTTTCACCTCCAGGTCGTAATGGAGTTAAATCTATAGCTATTTGTAAAGCTCTTTGTGGCATATTTGAATGGTTGGGAGAAATTACTTCTACAGTCTTGAACGCAGAATTTTTATTCATCATAATTAGTTCCCTGTAAGAGTGTTTATCGCAAAAAATAATATCTGCGCCCTAGTTAATTTGTTTTTTCTGATATTCTTTTCTGGAAATAGATAAATTTACAAGTTTACTATTGGAAATTCACTTGTCAGTTAATAGTTTTGAGCTAACATCTATAATTAAGATTATTTAGAGCTAACTCTTATAAGCTAAATAGCCTCCTTAAAAATACGAATCATTTTTTTATTTGTTACTTGATTTGGCTGATTTAAGTATTTTCGAAATCCTTAGTACTGTCAGCTTTATTTACTTCTAGTTGTTGAGTTAGTTTCTTAATTACAGACAAACGAGCAGCACGGTCAGCCTCACTTTCCTTTAGTTGTTGAGTTAGTTTCTCAATTGCAAACAAACGAGCAGCACGGTCAGCCTCACTTTCCTTTAGTTGTTGAGTTAGTTTCTCAATTGCAAATAAACGAGCAGCACGGTCAGCCTCACTTTCCTTAAATAAAGGTGCGATCAAATCAAATTCTCTAGCTTTAACAGCTATATCCCATCTAGATACTATATCTTTTGCTAATTCAAACAATTCAGGTTGTGCACTGCTTAAGCGAGCATTCACATCCTCTATATTTGCAACTGCAAATAGATTTTCATAATCATATTCCAACTTCATAACTTCAGGGACTATACGAAAGTTGTTAATATCAAAACGACAAAGAGTATAACCAAAACTTTCTATCAGTTTGCGTAACTCTCTTGTATTGCTACCTACAGCAATTGCATTCTCTTCAGTAAACTCTATCATCCAAAGAGGAACTTTACCACTTTTAATTGATTGCTTCGCTCCATTTAAAACAAAATATTCCCAACCTTCAACATCAAGTTTAGCTAAAGCAACTTCGTCAATATTTAATTCTTTAATTATGTTATCTAGTGGAGATATTTCCACTACCATTTTTTCATCACTTATTTGTGTCTTAAATTCATTTGCTTCCGCAAAAGTACTATATGCTGAATTTCCGGGTGTTCCCAAAACAAGTTCAGCAGTTCCTGATGTATCAGACAAACCAATATTAAATGCTTTAAAACAATCACATCCGAGTCTTTTAAGATTAATATTATAAAGTTCAAAAGATTTTTTATTTGGCTCAAACCCTGCAATTAATCCACTATTATTTAATATTTTTGCAGCTACAGATGAAAAAAGACCTACATGAGCACCACAATCTAAAAATGTATCTCCAGGTCGCAAATAAAGCCACAAAAAAGCTAATTCTGGACCTTCAAAAGCTCCCTGTTCTAGTAAATGACCTACCAAATCATTTTTGGGTGTAGATAAAATTCCAATATATGGAACTGCAACATCTAAATACTTAGATTTACTATCGTTTAGTGAATATCGGTTAACTCTAATAAACTCTAAATTTTCTTCCATCCCTTCTGTTTGAGAAGTAGAGTGAACTAAACGGAATCCAACTTGTGCCAAATAATCTATAATTTCATCTTTAGTTGCACCACCCTGGTATAAAGGGATGATTTGGACTTCAAGCAAAATCCGTTTGATGCATTTAATGTATTCACCTGCTCCCTTCAACACCTCAAAATCAAAACCTTGAGTATCGATTTTTAGCAAATCCACTTCAGCAATAGAATTTTTATTAATAAACGATTTTAAAGTAGTTACTGGAACTTTAATCGTTTTTACTTCTTGAAGTTGTTCTGCATAGGGCTTCCAATTACCTGTACAATTAGCTTTTAATACAGATGAAGTTTGATAGTTATGGTTGACATGAAACTCCAATGTAGTTTCTTGTGAACCCATTGCAGTACAAAAAACTCGTATATTAGGTAATTTTTGGGAAGATATTTTTTCTGCTAATTCAGGTATAGGCTCAATTGCATAAACTAAATTATTTCTATTTTGAGCCATTGGTATTGAGAACTTAGTACCATCATATGCACCTATATCAATTACAATCATTTATATCTTTCACCATCTTAAAGTTTATAATTTTTTGCTTTAATCTTACTTATTTATTATATAAACTAGTAAGTTTATAAACTAGTAACATAAATATCAGGAAAACATATTCCTGACTGTTTCAATTGAAAATTTGATATTACATCTATAATTGTTACATTATCAATCCAATCATATATAAACTTTGCATCATACTTGTACTCTGCAACTGCAACCTGAATTGTGTATTGTTGAGGATAGATTGGTAATTTTATTCGGAATTGACAGATAAAATCTTCTCCAAATCTTTCTTTATTTAAAATTAAACATAACATTCTTGTATTTGTTCCTACAATCATCTGTCCTAGACGATCTCGTATTTGGAAACCGACATTTAGTGGGCAAATATCTCTCGAGTGTTTGTTTATCTTTATTGATAAAAATAGTTCTTCACCTACTTCAAAAATAGATTTTAATTTACCATCCATACCGGATGTAGAAATCCCATTAATTAAGCCAACTATACTTCCATACCTATTTTTACTATTAAATTCAAATTCACAGATGAAATTTTCTGGTTGTACAAAATCTTTTGGAATTTCAATTTCAGAATCAATTAACACCTCTTGTGTTGAAGCAATTTGAGGTATTTCTCTATCTATAGATTGTTCCGTTTCTCCATGTTGACTATAGTAAATCTGAATATATTTGGGAACTATATCTGATGGTTTACCCCAGTGAGTTATTGTTCCAGACTCTAAAATTAAAGCTTGCTTGCACAATTTTAAAATAGCCTGATTGTCATGACTGACAAGAAGAATAGTAGTTCCTCTATCCTTCAATTTATCTAAAAAATTGAAACATTTTTGCTGAAAAAATATATCTCCTACAGATAGTGCTTCATCTACGATTAAAATACTAGGATTTGCATGAATTGCCACAGAAAATGCCAAGCGAACAAACATCCCGCTAGAATAAGTCTTAACCGGCTGCTCAATAAATTCTCCGATATTAGCAAAAGCTGCAATATCATCATATTTAGCTGCTATTTCTTCCTGACTTAATCCTAATATCCTGCCATTAAAAAAGACATTTTGTCTGCCAGTAAATTCTGGATTGAAACCACTACCTAACTCTAATAATGCCGAAACCCTACCATTAACAAATACCTCTCCAATAGTAGGTGTTAATGTTCTGGCAATAATCTGTAAAAGCGTACTTTTTCCAGAACCATTTTGACCGATAATTCCTACCGTATCGCCTTGATTAATTTCCAAATTAATATCTTTCAACGCCCAAAAATCTTGAGCATAGCTCTTACCTGGCAGTAAAATTTCTTTCAGCCTATCCACGGGACGAGTATAGCGCTTATAACATTTGGAAATATTCTTTAGGGAAATTGCAACTTCCTCACCCATAACACTATATTCTTACTATCTGAACTCAGAACATTCGCGAATTAACAAGGCTCTCAAATCAATAAAGCTAGGCTATTAAAGTTCCCGGTTCGTTACGAATAGTGGCATTATCTGACACTGCAAATTTGCTATTACCGTTAGGAGAAACTAAACCTAAAACCTGTAAGTCTGCTTCTACCATTAACTTGACTAATTCTTCAAAAGTAACAGTCTGTTTCCAACCTAATTCTTGTTTTGCTTTACTTGCATCACCAACTAATAAATCAACTTCTGCTGGGCGTAAATATCGTTCGTCAAAAGCTACATAATCTTGCCAATCTAGATTCACATAGTTAAAAGCAATATCTAAAAACTCCCGTACACTATGAGTTTCTCCGGTTGCAATTACATAATCATCCGCTCGCTCTTGCTGCAACATTAACCACATTGCCTGAACGTAATCTTTTGCGTATCCCCAATCTCGCTTTGCATCTATGTTACCCATATAAAGCTTGTTTTGCCTTCCTGCTACTATGTTGGCAACAGCACGGGTAATTTTTCTAGTAACAAAAGTTTCTCCACGGCGGGGTGATTCATGGTTAAATAAAATCCCGTTACAAGCAAATAAGCCGTAAGATTCGCGGTAGTTAACCGTCTGCCAATGAGCAAATACTTTCGCACAAGCATAAGGGCTGCGAGGATAGAAAGGCGTTTCTTCTAATTGAGGAACTTCTCGCACTTTACCAAACATCTCCGAAGAACCGGCTTGGTAAAAACGAACATCAAGCCCAGTCCGCTGCTGATAATCTCGCAAGGCTTCTAATAAACGCAATGCTCCCATTCCCACAGTATCGGCTGTATATTCAGGTGAATCAAAACTTACACGTACATGGGACTGGGCACCTAAATTATAAATTTCATCTGGCTTTACCGTTTCTAAAATACGCCGTAGGGTAGTGCCATCCGTTAAATCACCATAGTGGAGGAATAATCTTGCATTATCGCTATGGGGGTCAGTATAAATATGGTCGATTCTATCAGTATTAAAAGTAGAAGTACGGCGAATAACACCATGAACTTCATAACCTTTTTCTAACAATAATTCGCTTAGGTAAGAACCATCTTGACCAGTTATACCAGTAATTAAAGCTTTCCTCACCATACTTAGCCTCCCTGTAATTATCTAAGGTTACACTTGTATACTAAAGAACATCAGCAAAACCCGGACGTAATTTTCTGTATGTTAAAATACCGACAAAAAATATAATTCCTGATATTGTAAAAGCGACTCCCAATTCACCCCAATGCTTAACTTCTCCCACTAAAACGAAGTCTCGGTAAACTTCTGCGATCGCGGCTAGTGGATTCAACCACAAAATCCAGCTTTGCCAGCTTTCGGGAATAGATGTAGCTGGGTAAACTATCGGCGTTGCGTAAAACCAAATATTAAGAATAACATTTAACGTTTGCGGAATATCCCGTAAAAATACGGTGAGTCCAGCAGCCAAGTAGCCTAAACCAGCCGTTAATAATAGCTGAGGTATCCAAACCAAAGGCAATAAAGCTAAAGTTGTATGTAAATTTCCGGAAAACACCGCTACAAAAAAAATCAGCATTATCAAGCCAAAAGTACTCTCGATGAAAGCTGAAAAAATTGGTACTAAAGGCAGCAAACTTAATGGGAATACAACTTTTTTGACTAAATTTGGTTGACTTACTACCGCGCCAGCAGACTGAACTAAGCCGGTACTAAAAGCTATCCAAGGAAGCAATCCTGCAAATAGCCACAGCCCAAAGGATACACTTTCATTAGCTTCTAATCCCTTCAGACTTAGTTTAACTTTTAATACAATTGAAAATACGTAGGTATAAATCAGTAATTGCGAGAGTGGATTAACTAAAGACCATAAATTTCCCAGTACAGAACCTTTATATCGCGCTTCTAAATCTCGTCTAACCAAAGTTCTCAACAAATCAAACTTAGTCCACCATTGCTCGTTTATTGGTAAGACACGTCTTAACTTGCTGGAAATGCGGACAAATACACTCATTGTTCGCATAAGTTTCTGATTCCTCACACACCAGTTATCAAGTAGCAATTAGCGGTCATTTTTTTCAACAAGCGCTAAAAACCTCAATCATTCTTCTTTACAAACAACCGTCTCCAGGAAATATTTTTAACTAATGGTTATAGAAGTTACTTTTATCCATATTTTGCAAACAAAATTTTTCAATAATCATACAACAAATCGGCTATGAAAGATTGGGAATTGGGCATGGGGAATTGGGCATTGGGCATTGGGCATTGGACATTACCCATTTTCCCATCTTTCCCAGAAGTCCCTAATTCAGCTAAACTTAGTCTTGGTTTAGTGCATTTATTTGATTATTTACCCAAATGGCAATGGAAGTAGGACAAAAAGTTAAGGTAGTTCGTTTACGCGACCGTTTATCTTCTGGAAGCATATCTAACAAGCTAGGAAAAGTTGGTACTATCAAAGATTTCAAAATCACTGATGGTAAGGGTGTTGGCTGCGTAGTCAAGTTTGATGACAGTTCAGCCACTTGGTTTTTTGAAGATGAACTAAAAGTAGTGCAATAGAATATTATCGTCTTCAAGAAATCTGCTGTTAACTGGAAGTTGATTGTAAGGGCTGAAATTGGAATTCATAAAATGTCCCAGATATTGACCTTTTTGGGTGAAAGCAGCGCCGCTCGAACTAAAATCGCGATCGCGTCTGCTAAATCCCTGGCAAACCAAGGGAAACGGGTTCTTTTGGCAGGTGGTGCCGAACCCGTTTTACCCGTTATGTTGAGTGCCGATTTAGGCCCCGATCCTCAAGAAGTTGGTGCTAATTTACAAGCGGTAAAGTTTCAATCTTCGGTGTTATTAGAACGCAATTGGGAAGAGGTAAAGAAACTGGAAGCGCAATATCTCAAAACACCTATTCTCAAAGACGTATACGGTCAAGAGTTATCTATCTTACCTGGAATGGATGGTGCTTTGGCACTCAATGCCATCCGCGAATATTTTGAGAGCGGTAAATATGACGTTATTGTTTACAACGGTAGTGGCAATATAAATACTTTACGAATGTTGGGAATGCCCGAATCACTGAGTTGGTACGTGCGTCGTTTCCGACAATTGTTCATCAATTCGGATTTGGGAAAGGCTGTTTCTGATTCTCCTTTCATCCAACCGTTAATTTCCAGCTTTCTCAACGTTAATCCTACGGCAGATAATTTTGCTCAACCTACCAACCAAGCTAACAATATCTTGGATAAAGGTAAAAAAGTTCTTGCTAATCCCCAGCAGTTTAGTGCTTTCTTGGTGACAACTCCAGATCCCATGGAAGTGGTTACAAGCCGTTTTCTTTGGGGAAGCGCTCAACAAGTAGGTTTAACGATTGGTGGAGTTATTGTTATTTCTGCCGATGGAAATTCAAATGTCTCTGAAGACTTTGCTCCTTTACAAGTAACTAATATCCCAGATATTAAAGAAGGTAATTGGCAGCCTTTGGTAGATGCTGTACCGGATTTTACCGCACAGACACTACTTTCTCCCAAACCTATTGAAATTGATGTTAATGCTCGTCAGGTAAAGTTATTTTTACCAGGATTTGACAAAAAACAAGTCAAACTAACTCAGTATGGTCCAGAAGTAACTATAGAAGCAGGAGACCAAAGAAGGAATATATTACTACCTTCGGCTTTGAGCGGTAAGCCCGTAACAGGCGCGAAATTTCAGAACCAATATTTGATAATTTCGTTTTAGAAAAATTGGGCAAGGGGAGTAGGGCATAGGGCATGGTGTTTTGGATTGAGAGTTAAGAGTAATAATTTAGGAGTGAAAAACAAAAATCTTCTTCTTTACCCCCTTTCTCCCCTCTCCCCCATCTCCAATGCCCAATGCCCAATTCCCTATTCCCTATTCCCTATTCCCCAAATAATATGTCTGAATCAACTCAACCAAAATCAGAAACTGCCGAGCGCAGTGCCAAAACCAGACAGTTGCTAGGAATGAAGGGCGCAGCTTCTGGTGAAAGTTCTCCAATATGGAAAATTCGCTTGCAGTTAATGAAGCCTATTACCTGGATTCCCTTGATTTGGGGGGTTGTTTGTGGTGCGGCTTCTTCAGGTAACTACACTTGGCAGACGGAAAATGTTCTCAAGTCGGCAGCTTGCATGTTGCTTGCTGGTCCAATATTAGCGGGTTATACCCAAACTTTAAACGAATATTACGACCGCGAAATTGATGCTGTCAACGAACCCTATCGCCCGATTCCTTCGGGAGCGATTCCTTTACCCCAAGTAATTACGCAAATTTGGGTATTAATGATTGCCGGTTTAGGCTTGGCTGTTGCTTTAGATCGATGGGCTGGCAATGAATTTCCTACTATTTCAGTTATCGCGGTATTAGGCGTTTTAATTGCTTACATTTATTCTGCTCCACCTCTAAAACTTAAGCAGAACGGTTGGTTAGGGGGTTATGCTCTTGGCGCTAGCTACATTGCTTTCCCTTGGTGTACTGGTCATGCATTATTCGGCGAACTAAATTGGAAAGTGGTAGTTTTCACCGTTGTATATAGTTTGGCTGGCTTAGGAATTGCCATAGTTAACGATTTCAAGAGTGTAGAAGGTGACAAACAATTTGGCTTAAAGTCTTTACCAGTTGTCTTCGGAGTCCAAAAAGCAGCTTGGATTTGTGCCGGAATGATTGACATTTTTCAAATCGCGATCGCAGCATATTTAATCTATCTGCATCAAAATTTGTACGCCGCAATACTACTTTTGTTAGTGATTCCTCAAATTACATTGCAAGATATGTATTTCCTCCGCGACCCATTAAAAAACGATGTAAAATATCAGGCTAGTGCCCAACCATTCCTAGTTTTAGGAATGTTAGTAGCGGGTATTGCACTCGGTCATTCTGCCGTCTAATCAGTTACCAGTTACCAGTTAACAGTTCCCAGCTACCCGTCGGGTTCAACAGTTAACTGGTAATAGTGGATAAAGATTAATTCCAACCTTTGACCTTCAACCTCTAACCTTTGACCTTGAAGTCGTGTTTCAAATACTTTATTACTTAGTTAATGCCATCAGGCCCTTTTTAGTGCCTATTTGCTGTGTATGTGCTTGGTCATTAATTATTTTAATCGGCTGGAGCATGTGGACTGCTGCAAGAGATAGCGTCAATACAGCAAAGCAAATGCATCAAATACCATGTTCGGGCTGTCAATATTTTACTAACGATTATCGCTTAAAATGCACTGTCAATCCTTCTATGGCTAATACTGAAGAAGCAATAGAATGTATGGATTATCAACCAAAAACTAATCCTATGCTTTATTAGTAGATGAATGGTAAATGAAGAAAAATATTAACAGGCTTGATTATCCAATTGCAAAACTTTTTGCTTTGTCAGTAGGAATATTTTTTCTATTTTCTTGTTCAAGCTATGCCGAGCCGACAACGAATTCTTGTGCGACTCAATTTTCTGAAAGTCAATGTGTTGATAATTTAGACCGTATATTACCCGATCTAAAAAAGGCTGATGTCGTATACCTAGGAGAAACCCACGACAGTTCCAAAGACCATCAAAACCAATTAAAAGTTATCCAAGAATTATATAAAAAAAATAAAAAAATTGCTATTGGAATGGAAATGTTTCAACGCCCATTCCAAGAAGTTTTAGACCAATATATTGCAGGCAAAATTACTGAAGCAGAATTAGTATCCAAAAGCGAATACAAAGAGCGTTGGGGTTTTGATTGGGAACTATATGCCCCTATTTTACGATTTGCAAAAGAAAATAAAATACCCGTTTTAGCTTTAAATACTCCTAGGGAAATTACCCGTAAAGTCGCCAAAGAAGGCATAGAAAACTTAACGGATGCCGACAAAAAATGGATTCCGCCTGTTACTGAAATTAGTTTAGATAACATCCCATACCGTCAAATGGTGTTGAAAGCATTTGAACAACATCAAAGCGCGGGACATGGTAACAGCGATAGCGCAAATCGTTTTTTCCTAGCTCAAGTATTGTGGGATGAAACAATGGCCGATACTATCGCCAAATTTATTAACACAAATCAAGATTATCAGGTAGTTGTATTAGCAGGACAAGGACATATTGTATACGGTTACGGTATTCCCAGTCGTGTAGAAAGACGAATCAAAGATAAGAAGTTTGCTCAGCGTTCAGTTTTGTTAAGCGTTCCAGATATTGATTCTATTGAACAAAATAAGCCAGTTGCTGATTTTATTTTAGATAAATAACTTCTATTTATACACAAATAAATGTTACCTGCTTATACCAAATATTTACAGTACTTTATGTTTTATCAGGTAGAAGCAAAAACAGGTAAACAGAATATTTTAAATTAAGTTAGCAGTCCACTGACACCATTATATTGAGCAAATTTACAATAACCTATAAACCTGATTAATTTGCTAAAGCGAACATTTTATTAATCTCAAGATTGTTGTTGCTGACGCTGAATAATTTCTGGTAATTCCTCTATATCCAAAGGTTTACCATGTTCTTTGATTCTATCTGCCAAAGCATAAAAAGCATCATTATCTTGTCTATGCTTTAAAACATATGCTCTTAATTCAGAAGTAGACATTTTTGTAAAGTTTGGTTTATTAGTCATAGCTATTTTGCGTTTCAATCCCTAATAGGGATTATATTTTATTTCAACCAATACCCCACGACGCTACTATTTACGGGTTATGTTTCAATCCCTAATAGGGATTAGATTTTTTTTCAACTCCGGGCATCTGAAAGCCTTTGTGTATATAGTTTTCAAGGTTCGGTTTCGCGGATGACGTAATATTATCACATCGAAATGAAATTGAGAAGGTGATAAATGGCTGCAACCCATTCTATACAAGGTTTGCGGATGAGTAAAGGTTAAAAATGAATTCAAATTCTTGCCCTAGAAAGAATTCAGCGATTATTTTTTCAACCTATTTTTCAACACCTTACCATCCGCAAAAATACTCTTACCACCACTTCAATTGTAAATAACCGCGTTCGGATAGGGCTATTTCTTTTTCACCCATCCATTCTTCAACAGGTTTATAAGTACCGAAAACATGATCCCACCAATCTACAGCCAAGCCAAAGTTATGCTCCCACATGCCGTATTTGTGATGTACGTAATGTACTGGCATTTCCATCCAGAAACACTTGGTAGGATTTTCATGCTGTAGCTGATGTGCGTATGCTGAAAAAGCGGCATAGCTTAAACTACCAAGAAACCAACCTAAACCGGCATCCCAGGAAAAGAAGAACATGATAAGCATCACTAAGGAACTGCCAACTACATAATCGCGGAATTCCCATACTACTCCTTGCCCCTCATTACGACGATGATGATCGCGATGGCGTTCGCCAATCTTACGGTTAACGTGCATCAAACGATGAAGCCAATATTCTACTAAGCTTGCCAGTACGAAGGCAATGAGGAAACAAATTATTGCTGTTGAAGCACTTAATAACACAGGATTCATATAAACTTTTAAAGAATTAGTCTCGTAATTTATCGTAACAATTTCTCGCTATGATAATTGCATACAACATTACTTAGGGACGTTAGATTATTTAAGATGTTGCATTCACAGTGAACAGTTATCAGTGAACAGTGAGCAGTGAACAGTGAGCAGTTATCAATTAACAGCAGTTAGTAGCGAGCAATGAGCAGTTATCGGATAATATGAATTTTTTGCAGAAAAATATTCCCACCGTTGAAATAAAATCAAACTTGGGACTGTAGATGTGTAACAATTTCGTGCAATATTTGAGGCAAGGAACGAGGTTCCCAGCCTAGTTTATCGCGTGCTTTCTTGGCATCAACTCGTACGCAGCGGTCGTAGATATAATGTATCCTTTCCTTACCTATAGGTGGATTCCAGGATAATAATTTACCTAATGGATCGAGAATATTAGCAATTAATCTAGCTATGGGTTGCGGAACTTCCACAGGTGTGGGAATACCCGTTTTCTCGCTGATAATTTCAAACATTTCGCGTAAAGGAAGCTCTCCAGCAGAGATTATATAGTGTTCTCCTCGTTCGCCTTTCTCTGCTGCTAATATCATCGCGTTTACTAGGTCATCTACATGGACTATTCCAGTAATGCGATCGCCTCCAACCCAGAGTTTTAATTTACCTTGTAAAAACAGTTTAAATACGGGACCAAAATGTGGGTCATCGGGACCATATATACCCGATGGCATGACGCTAACTACGGGAAAACCAATTACAGCGTAATTGTCAACTAGTTGCTGTGCTTCGTATTTAGTGCTGTCGTAGGCAGAAGAGAAATCTTGTTGAGTTCTTTCAAAGGTTTCGTCTATTACTTCGCCTTGAGTATCGCCATAAATTCCGATAGTGCTGCAATATACCATTTTAGAAATTTCCATTTCCTTGGCGATTTCTAAAACGGCTTGGGTTCCCTCAACATTTACCCGTTCCATTTTCTCGGCATCAACTAAACCCAGTTCGACAAAAGCTGCTGTATGGAACACCATATCAACATCCTGCATTGCTTGTCGTAAGGCATTGCGGTCGGCAATGTCCCCCGTAACCAACTGTATTTCTGTATCTTTTAACCTTGTTAAATCGCTAGATTTTCGCACTAGTCCAACAACCGAATCGCCGCGCCGCACGAGCGCTTTTACTAAGTGCGAACCTGTAAACCCATTGGCACCTGTAACTAAAGCTTTCATAAGGCTTTCTCATAAATTCGGTAAGTCTTGTAGATGTTCCCGCCTGCTGCTTCAACTAATTTTCGGGAAGGGGAATTATCTTCCCAGATAAAGGAAAGTTCTGCTCTTTTATAAGGTTTACCTTTTTTAATTCCTCCCTGCATCCCCAAATAAATCAAGCCTAAAGGCACCATTTGACGACGATATTCAGGCAAACTACAAATAACAATTACTCTTCCTCGATCAATTTGCCGACGGTACCAAAGAAATTTGAGAATTCCTAACCAATTTAATTTACCGCCAACATGTTTAAGAGCAATATTATAATCGGGTAAACCCATCCAGCAGCCTATCATTTTTCCATTGTGTTCGGCAATGGGAAATACATCTGGGTCTACTAGAGATTGTAATTCCTTTGCCTCATCCAAAAATTCTTCTAGGGTACGAGGAGTAGAACTGTAGTTGTTAGCAAAAGTGGTATTAAACAATTCATAAAGACTGCGACAATCTTGTTCAAAACCTTCACCCTTTGTACGGAGCGGACGGAAGGTAATGCCAGATCTACAAGCGATTCGATATCCTTTTTCAAATTTAGGATCTAAAATCAGTTCCAAGGGAAAATCATAAGCATAAGCATCATTCCCTTTGTAATAACCAGCCTTTTCCATAAATTCAGGATAATAAGGCGGGTTATAAGGTGTCATCATAATCGGCGGCTCTTCAAAATTATCTACCAAAAATAGACAACTATTATGAGTCGATAAATTTATTGGCCCCCGAACGAAATTCATTCCTTTATCCCGCAACCATTCAGAAGCAGTATCTAGTAAACCCCTGGCAACTTCAAAGTCTTCTATAGATTCAAAATAACCAAAAAGACCGACATTCTTACCTTCGCTTTCAATTAATCGTCGATTTACAATAGCTGCTATTCGTCCTAAAGGTTCGCCATTTTTTTGAGAAACAGCGATAAACTGCTGAAATTCTCCATACTCAAGAAAAGGATTATTTTGGGACGCTAATTGTCTGGCAATGCTGCTGCGAATTGGCGGAACCCAGTTGGGGTAATTTTTGTATACCTTAAAAGGCACATCAAGGAACATTTCCCTCTGTGCGTCTGTAGTTACAGGCGATACTGTAAATTTTTGAATTTCAGCAACCATATTAGGTAGTAAAACTTTAGGTTTTATGTAAAAAGTTACAATCTAATTTTTAATTATGATATTTTTATTGGGTTATTTTAATGATTTGCAAGAGTGAATGGGGAACAGGGAACAGTGAAAAAAGACTTTATTCAAAAATATTTGTTTTCTCGTGACTAGATTTTTTTTACAGTTTGCATTTGAGCGATTATTTATATTTATAGAAATTAAGCAAAAATTAAGCATCGGCATGTACTAAAGAACATAGGACTTACGCAACCGGCACATTTTCCTTGTAGGGTGCTGTGACACTTAGAGTTAATTTGAAGGTGGTAATAAGGCTTATCGTGTCACGCACCATCCGAGGTTTGTGACAGTTACGTAAGTCCTGGAACAAAAAAATTAAGAAACCCGGTTTTTTCAAAAAACCGGGTTTCTTAAATATCGACAATTCTTACAAAAACTCGATATTGCATATTGTGGGGTGCAGAGAGCAACAAGCGGGGGAATGTTCTTCCCGTCAAAGTAAGCCGCACCCTATGTCAAGCACGGACACCCTTCGCTAAGGCGTGAACGGGAAATCCCTGCCCGCCCTTTGACATATACTTCTAAGCGCTGGCAATAGTTGCGGGCTTATACAAAAGCTCTCGCGTTTCTACTAATGCATTAACCAACTTATCCATATCTTCTTTGGTATGAAGGGCGTTTGCTGTAATTCTTAAGCGGGGTTTGGCAATAAACCAAATCGCAGATACCCAAATACCATGGTGTTCCATCAAATGACGGCAGAATTGTTTGGGATTTAATTCGGGTGGAACTAAAACAGGGATTACGTTGGTTTCACCAATCGCAGCAAAATCATGTTCGATTAATCGCGCTCTCAAGTAACGAGTGTTAGCTTGGAGGGTTTCGACTAATTCAGGATTGTGTCTTACCTGACGAATACTTTCTAATGCTGCCGCTGTTGTTGGTGCGGGGAGCGAGATGGTACCAATGGAGGTGGGAGAAACATCCAATAAATCAATCATTTCTCGACTATGAGAACTGATTGCTGCACCTGCCGAAGCTGCAAATTTAGAGAAGGTGGTCATAATTAATGGCACCATTCCTCTATCGAGTACTTGCTGGGGTGTAATTCCAAAGTGGTCGTAGATACCGCCGCCTTTGGGACCGATTGCACCGCTTGCGTGAGCTTCATCCATGACAATGACGCTACCGGGATAATTCTCCAAAACATCTAGCATTTCGGGTAATGGAGCAACATCACCGTCCATTGAAAACACAGCATCGGAAACTACCATAATGCGGTCATTTGGCTGAGCGTAACGTCGTAATTTCCGCGCTAAGTCATTTACATCGCAGTGCCGGTAAGCTTTAACGCGAACGTTGGGACTATGACTAAACATTTTCCCGGAACGATTGCTGGCATTGGTAACAGCAGAAAGTATGCAACCGTGATTGAGAACATCAGTCAAAATCAAGGTTTCTCTGGTATTCCGAAAGCCGGGAAGATTAATTGCTAAGTGGCAAAAACCATCTATCAATGCTTGCATTGCCATCCAAGCATTTAAGAATAGATGAGTATGAGGTAAATGTTTGAAAGCAGAAATTTCTTGTTCCAGTTGACGGTGCAAGTCAATTCTGCCGCTTAACACGGAACAGGAACTATTGGAAGTACCGTATTGCAGAATTGCATCAATCGCTGCTTGTCTTACTTCTTCAGATTGAACTAACCCCAAAACATCATTGGTACAAAATGTCAAAAGTTTATATCGCTTACCGTCGGTAGGATTTTCAATTTCGACAAAATTTCCCTGTTTCTGATGACAAATAAACTTATCTGGATAGAGACCACTTTGATAGAGTCCCTGCATATACTCTTCTACAACTTCCACAATAACTCCTCTCACCTAAAATTTGCCTATGGGCTTTTAATATATGTTTGCGGTTGAAAATTTACTTTGCGAGGCTTTTTCCATCTTTTATATCAGATGGTTCGCCACTAACTAGAGGTTAAATTTTAATTCATTCGGGCTGTCGAAGATGCGTAATTACCATTATTGCCATTGGATAGTTTTTTAGATTGTTGCACAAATTTTTCATATTGACCGACAATTACCCGTTGTAAGGCAATTATTGCTGGATTAATTTCTACATAACGTCTTTGGGGGTTAGCCAGGTAGTTACGTTGTTCGCTTTCAATCATCTCGGTGTCTTGATCGAGAAAACTTTTCAAGATAAACCGCCAAATGATTTTTGTTATCGGTTTTTGCAATGGTTTTACAAACCACTGCGGAAGGCGAATTTTGATAAATAACAAGGAAAAAGATTTTGTTAATTGTGCCCCCACCGGTTGGCGCATCAAGTAGAGGGAAGACATCCCTTCTAGAGAGCTATGGTAATGAGGATAGTTATATTTAATTGTGACAGTACGAGTTGTAACTTCGTTCCCTTGTTCGCTAAATCCGAAAAACTTGGTCATCCAACCTTGATAAGATACCCTATATTGAGCAAATACAGATTCCTCTGAGGCTTTTAAACTTAATAGCTTCGGATCGAACCACCCCTGCAAATTTTCATGTAAATAACCGTGGAATACGTCCATGGTATTTTCGTTACAAATCGAGAAATGGGCTTTAAATTCTCCTGGTATAGGAATTGCAAGCCAATTTGGGTCGTCGTATTCTGGAACTGAAGGCAATTCTACTGTTTCTGATTCTTCAATCGCTCCTGGGAAAATCCAGACGATATTGTATTTTTCTCGTACCGCATAGCTACGAGCTTTGGCACAAGGCAGCTTTTGGTCTTTAGGAAAATAAGGAATACTCGTACAAACTCCATCACGATTAAATTCCCAACCATGATAGGGACAAGCGAGATTTTCTCCTGTTACCTTACCTTTGTGTAAAGCAACACCTTTGTGCGGACAAGCATCTTCTATTGCATGAACTTGACCATCTTGTGAACGGTAAAGAGCGATCGCCGAATTCCAGATTACTACAGGCAATACTTGAGAGGGCTTTAATTCCGAGGCCCAAGTTGCGGGATACCAGTAATTTGGATTAATACCGACTTCGCGCACCCGATTCTGAACTGTTTGGCCCCTCAGAATTGGAGCTATTTCCATTTCGGTACTCCCTAATAAGTAATTAACTATATGAGCAATTACGACAGAAAGTTAGCGTATCATTCTAGAAGACTTGCCGACAATCTTATTAGAAATTTACAAAGTTCTCAGTAATTAAGCAAGAACTTATGGCAAAACCAACCAAAAATCTACGGAAAGTCCTTATCTTAGGCATTTTAATTTTCAACCGCCCAATTGTCACTTTTATTCCATAGTTTTATCCGATTTTCCTCAAATGTCGAGTGCCTTATGACACTTTTATGTTCTTATTTATTTAGTTGTATATTATTTATACTGACAAGTTATAAATATTTGTTACAACAAGTTGTGTCAAGTAAATAAGTTTAATTACTGATAATGGTTCACAAGTTTGTTGTTGTTTTCTGACATATATAAATCTTATGCTTACAGGCTCCATGGATGTATTTTCTGAGAGGATGTTTTGAAAGCTATAAATGATACTCGAAACTATTGATATCCCCCTAAGGCACTTACAGATAATAAAATGTCCCACCGTCGGTGTCGCCTTTCAGGCGACACCCCAGTATCTATGGTTTTTCCCGGAATATTTGTAAAACGGTGGGACATTTTATTTCTTGGATCTCCCTAAATCCACGCCACTTGCACATGAGTGGGAACCTGGTGCAGCAGCGCCTCCCCTTAAATAAGGGAGACTTTTACCCCCTTTTTTAGGGGGGTAGGGGGGTTAATCACAGTTTGGGGATAAAAATTATACTTTCCAAACATCCTCTGAGTAGGGAAATTTGTAATATTTGAAAAAATCAATACAGTCAATGTAAGTAAGTCGGCACAAATAAACCAAGCTACATTACAGAATGTAAATTCCCCTCAAACCCTTATTCCTATTGCAAGACAGCAAGACAGCCTATTGCCTTATCCCAATTACTATTTTCAATGCCAACCTACTTATTTATTACTTCTAAAGGCTTAAAAAATATATCTGTTTGTATTGTATAAATTAAATCTTAATTTTGAGGGATAATAGAAAATGTTTAAACCCAGACTATAAAAAACCGTTTAAATACTGAGAAACTGAGATACATCGATATAGGATAAAAAATTAAGTAATTCCTAAGTTCAATATTGAATTTAAGGGGTTATTTATAAAGTAAACCTTAAAATTAAAAAAACTAGTTTTTGTTGATTAAGGCGCTTCTATAAGTCTACTTAATCGCATACAAAACTAGTCATAGGCTAAAATACTGATTTAATATGTACTTTATCAAAGGTCTTTAAGGAAACATTTCCAGAAACAAATACATCAATAATGTTGTAACAATATTAAAAACATATTTTTTCTTCTGTTCAACTGAAGTTTTTTACTGCTGGCTACCCTAAACTAGCCTCATTGCTAACTACACAAGAAGTTAGACCGCACTAATTTAAGCAGTAATTAAAAAATCTCTGATATTAAAGATCGATAGACTTATTTAAAACAAAGGATTATAGATGGACATTTTCTTGACCTCATAAACGTATTTTGTTATCGTTTGTGCCGCAACAGTAAAAAATAGTGTATGAATTAATACAGTAGTAATCAAGTCAAAATATATTGGTAATTAAAATCTTCAATATTTAATCGAGGGGAAAGTAGCTGAATAACCTGCGGCGGGGAATTATAAAGAAAATTCCAGCAAAATGAATATGAAGGTTATTTAAAGACCGATAGTATGCAAAGCTCTAATTAAAAACGAGATTAGGGGGAATAGGGGTGCCGAAGGTGAGATTTTCCGTTGTTGATAAGTATTAAAAAGATATCTAATTGCTTGGTAGGGAATTCTAATCTAAGTATGAAGGGAACCCGATATTAAGTAGCGAGAAATGATGTTGAAGTTTCAAGTAGGTGTAAAGCAAAAAAATTCATGACTACCAATTTATCTCCAGCTTCTTTACCTCAATTAAATCCACCTTCTCCGCGAATGAAGGTGATTATTTTCACTGTCATACTTCATCTAGCAGTATTATTAGCATTCTTACCCAGTAACTTTAGCTGGGCTGCTGTAGGAGTCGCAGTGTTATTGCACTGGATGACTATTGGTTTGGGAATTGCTTTTGGATTTCATCGTTTAGCAACCCATCGCAGTTTAAAGGTTCCTAAATGGCTGGAGTATTTTCTGATTTTCTGCGGTACTTTGGCTCTCCAGGGGGGCGTATTTGGCTGGGTGGGATATCACCGAGTACATCATTTATATTCCGATAAAGAAGGAGATCCTCATACACCCAATCAAGGCTTTTGGTGGAGTCACATCAATTGGTTGATGCACACGGTTCCCGCTCAACCGGAACTTCCACGCATGACGAAAGATATTGCCGATGACCCATTTTATCGTTTCTGCCATCGTTATTATCTTGAGATGCAAGTCGCTTTAGGAATTGTATTGTATTTGCTTGGTGGATGGCCTTTTGTAGTTTGGGGAATTTTTGTACGTTTGTTTGTCGGAATTCACTCTACTATGTTCGTCAACAGTGCTTGTCACATGATTGGCTATCGTACTCATGATTCGGGCGATCGCTCTACTAATTGTTGGTGGGTTGCTTTGCTGACTTTTGGTGAAGGTTGGCACAATAATCATCATGCTTTTCAATATTCTGCTCGTCATGGTTTGCAATGGTGGGAAATTGATATGACTTGGATGACAATTAGACTGCTACAATTTCTCGGATTAGCAACCAACGTTAAACTGCCACACAAATAATTTTTACAAGGTAATGGAAAATGGGGATATTGCGGAAACCGGCTTTATATTAGCCATAAGTGGAATAACTAATATTCTCTTACCGCGGAAGGCGGTTATTGCAGGCACCGCCGTTTCACGGCGGTGTACCGATGACTTAGTCTAAAATAAACCCGGTTTCTCAAGCCTTGTAGCAGGCAATATCTATTTCCTCTTACTTATTTTCTTCTGATTTAAATAACAGGGAAGCTATATAAATGACACAAACTCAAGCGCCAACTTTACAAAAAACACAAGAGAAGATTACTCCTTCCAGCCAGAATTGGAGCAATATCCTTTCTAACTTACCCAGTGGGGAACGCTATCTTTATCAGCTTTTCACTTTAATTAAAGAAGGCAATTTGACAGTTATTAATCCATCTGGTAAAGCTTTCCACTTTGGTGAAGATTCTTCACCACCAATGATTTTAAAAGTTTATAACCCCGATACTTATGACCGCGCTTTGGCATTTGGCGCACTTGGTTTTTGTGAAGCTTACATGGAAGGCTGGTGGGATGAGGAAAACGATAAGCTCGCCGAAATGATTGGTTTGTTATTTCGCAATAATGTGTACTCAAAAGCCAGTCAGCGGGTAACAATTCCTTTGTTGATCAAGGTATTAACTCAACGTTTGCGAACGGTACCTACTAACATTCAAAATAGTCGCAAAAACGTACAGCATCATTACGATGTAGGAAACGATTTTTATCAGTATTTCCTCGATCCAACAATGACCTATTCCTGTGGATATCAGATGAAAGAAACTGATACCCTCGAACAGATGCAGCGACAAAAATACGAATTAATTTGTAAAAAGCTGGCGTTGCAGCCGGGAGAATCTTTAATTGATATTGGTTGCGGATGGGGTGGAATGCTGATTTATGCTGCCGAAAATTATGGCATTTCGGGAACGGGTATTACCCTAAGCTTAGAACAAGCTGCATTAGCCAAACAAAGAATTGAACAAAAAGGTTTAAGCGATAAAATTAAAATCGAGATTGCCGATTATCGAGAAATCAAAGGACAATACGATAAATTTGTCAGCATCGGCATGTTTGAACATGTTGGTAAAGACAGTTTTACAACCTTCATGCAGAAAGCATCAGAACTTTTAACACCATCGGGAGTGGGCTTACTGCATACAATCGCCACCCAAGGAAAAGAACGACTTGGTGCTTGGGTTGCTAAATATATTTTTCCTGGCGGCTATTTACCTCAGCTTCACGAGTTAACCCAAGAACTTTGGGCTGCAAAGCTAACGGTTGCTCACTGCGAGAATCTAAAGCCTCATTATGCTGAAACACTAAAGCGCTGGGCTGAAAACTTTACCGAAAATCGAGAGAAAATTGCATCATTAGGGGCAACTTATGATGAGCGATTCTGTCGTATGTGGTATCTTTACCTACAATCTTCCGAAACCTCCTTTAGATATGGCAGTTTAGGAGTTTATCAACTGCTATTTTTTAAAGGTAAGCAATGGCAATTAGATATTCCTTTAAATTTCTCGATGAAATAATCGGATAAGGCTAGCGATGCTTATCCCATAGCGGTTTTCAGTTGAGTCAAATACACTCGAAACCTCACCCCTCTGCTTACCAAGAGAGGTGAGGATTATCTGTATTCTATTCAAGTGATAACTGCTATATCAACGAAAGCGGAACACTTGAAGCTTAAAACTATTCAAAATATAAAGTACAACCCCCTCGACTATTTTATCGAAGGGGATTTTGTTATCAAATTTGCCTATTCACAGCAAATAAATTAGTTTATTCTACTTGTTATAAACTGATATTGTTAATTTACTTCTTTTTAAAGAAAAAACGATTAATCAAAAAAGAATACCGAAATCGGGGAAATTTTTATAAGTTAGTTTTAATACATTTTTGATAGCAAACAAAATAGAGGATTTTTTTATCTATATGTCCACATCGCTTCTCACTAAAGAAACTCGCAAACAGATTCCCATATTACTAGTTTTACTTGCTTGTGGAAGCTTGACTACTATGACGGGAAGCGTTGTTGCTCCGGTGATGCCAGAGGTTAAAGAGCAACTTGCGATTGACCCAAGATGGTCGGGAATGCTCGTGAGTATGCATTGTTTAACTATCTTCTTATTTAGTCCCATATGTGGTATCCTCGCCGACCGTATTGGTAAAGCAAAAGTGTTAATTCCATCACTAATTTGCTACGCAATATTTGGTACTTCCGGTGCTTTGATGCAGAGTTTTACTCCTTTGCTGATATCGAGAGCTTTGCTTGGGGCTGCAAGTGGGGGAATTGCGGCTGCTAGTATCGGTATTCTCAGCAGTATGTACGAAGGAGAGAAGCGAACCCGTATCCTTGGTTACACCACCAGCGCCTTAGCGATCGCCAGCATTATTTTCCCCATCCTTGGCGGTTTAATTGGCTCCTATAATTGGCGATTTACTTTTGGTATGTATAGTTTGGGTTTACCAGCAGCGTTACTTGCATACATATTATTACCAAGAGGCAAACGTAAAGGTTCATCATCAATCAATTTAGCTCAACAAAAGGATCAATTAATTGGAAGTCTACAAGCTCCAAGTACTATAACTTTATTTACAGCCCTAGCTTTGACATCTGCCATCTTTTATGTAGTAATAATCTACGCTCCTTTACATTTCAAGCAGTCAATTGGAGCAGATACAGTTGTTAACGGAGCCATTTTAGCATCGCGAGCTATTGGTGCGGCGGTAATCTCTGCTGTAGGAGCGAGTAAATTAGCAAAGCGTTTGGGAAGCGCTAAAGCTATAGCTTTGGGTTTTTCCTTGATGGCAGCAACGTTAATTACCATACCTTTTCTCAAGGAAGTTTATTTGATTCTGCCGACAGCGATTATTTTCGGTATGGGATTCGGCATAGTCATGCCCAATTTGTATGATGCTTTATCTAAATCAACTCCCAAAGAAGTTCGTTCGAGTATTTTAGCTATCGGCACGGGAGCTAGTAATTTAGGACAATTTTTCTCCCCTATTTTATTAGGACCAGTTTGGAAAAATGCCGGAATTGGAGTATTTTGTGTAGGAGCAGGAGTAGCTTTAGTAACTAGCTTCTTAAGTATCCAACAAGGTAAAGCACTTGAGACTACAAAATATGGTAAATAATTAAAGGTTTAGAGATTATTCATAAAGCGAATACTAATCTTATAACTATAGAAACCGGGTTTTTATTAATGGGAAAATATAGTAGTTTTCGGTTGAGTAGAATACAAATTTGACCTCACCCCGTCCTTCGGACACCCCTCTCCTTAGTAAGGAGAGGGGAAGGGGTGAGGTTCAGACTATATTGCACCCAATTGAAAACCGCTATAAATATTCTTGTACTTCATTGAACAGAAACCTGGTTTCTTAGAGGAGGATTCTTATTTAGGAATATCCAAAATCATACCTTTTCTGAAAAAGAAAGCTAAGTGCTAATGAACAAGTTTGTCAAAATAGCTTTAATATCTACAATCATTTTTTTTGTAAATTCACCGCTAACTGCCATAGCACAATCGGAATCTCAAATAAATTTTTTAGCTGGTGCGGATGTAGAATGGTCAAGGATGGCGAAGGAAAGTTTATTTCACCGAGAAATTATTCGATATAATTTAGATTTTGCATCCAAACAAGAAGAAGCGCGCTATCCATTTCAAAAGATAAAGCCTGTATTAGAAGAAGCCGATATTAGTTTTGTTAATTTAGAAACTCCTTTATCAGATACAGCTAAGAAAAAGGGCGCTTTTTTAGCACCAACTGCTTTCGCAACGGGATTAAAATGGGCTGGAATTGATGTCGTTGCTACAGCGAACAATCATGCTCTTGATGCTGGAGTTGCAGGCTTAAAAGATACTTTAACAAGTTTATCTGGGGTTGGTTTACCTGCTGTTGGTAGCGGTGATAATTTAGCTTCGGCTCGACTACCGTATATTTTTGAAAAAAATGGCATCCGTTTGGGTTTTCTTGCCTATACAATGTCGGAGAATTCCGGTAATTCAAGTTATGCAAAGCCGAATCGGGCAGGAGTGATGCCTACGGATTTATCGCTGATTCGGGAAGATATTCAAAAATTGCGTTCAAAAGTTGATTATATAATTTTATCTTGCCACTGGGGACTCAACGACAGTGAAAAGCCGCCATTCTGGGTTAGGAATTTAGCCCGTAAGTCTATAGATTCGGGTGCCGACATTATTCTCGGGCATCATCCACACTTTCCCCAAGGAATTGAAATTTATCAGAACAAACCGATAATTTACTGTAGTGGTAATTTTATTTTCGGACACAATCATCCATATTGGACAGATAATTTTTTAGCTAAATTCATTTTTACACCCAGTCAAATTAAAAGCATCGAAATTCTTCCTATAGCTGGAGAAAATCAAGATTTAGCTCAGCCTTTTTTGTTAACAGGAAAAAGAAGTCAAAATCTTTTGAAAGATGTTAGGAATAAAAGCTTAGCGTTAAAAACTAAAATGGAAATAGTTGGGGATATTGGTATCATCAATCCTGCAACTGCTGCCATGCCAAAGAATGAAATAGATGATTTAATTTACGATTTAATGTTGCCCAAACCGTTATGGATGCTTTTGCTAGCTTTATTAACTGTAGGAATAGTTTTGTGGTTTGGTTTATCAAGATTATTGCGTAAAAGGAGACGTTTTGCTCGTAGATAGATTAATACAAAGGTTCGTAGTTGCGCTTTAGCGCCAAAATTGCAGCAACAGCATAAAGCACAACTACGAACTAAGAAACTAATTCTTTAGATTTATTATCAGCTTCAAACTTATCTTCCCAAGCTTTATGACTAGCTTTAGCATCTTGA
Organism: Cyanobacteria bacterium J06633_8; assembly: GCA_039820645.1. Lineage (GTDB taxonomy): Bacteria > Cyanobacteriota > Cyanobacteriia > Cyanobacteriales > Nostocaceae > Rivularia. The sequence goes on from JBCBPQ010000001.1 coordinate 113,528, forward strand.
ACTACAGCAGTTGCAGTAATAAATTTATTAGCTAAATCACTGATAAAAGAAAGAGGAAATGTCAACGGACGAGCAATATCTAAAAATAGCACTACACGATAACCATCCGTATCATTCCAAACTTCATGATAATGAGTATCATCAAAAATTAGACTTTTACCTTCTTCCCAATATCTAATTTTATCTGCTATTTGAATTTTACAATTTTCTTTGGGTTCGGGAACAATTAACCCCAAATGATAGCGAATCAAAGTCTTAAGCTTACCACGATGTTTAGGAATATGTTTACCAGGAGCAAGAATTGAGAAAAAAGCTACTTTCATTCCTGGTATTTGTTCTATCAGCTTAGTAGTTTCGGGGCATCTTTCGCAATTTTTAGTAGCTTTAAAACCGAATGCATAAAAGAAATAAGTTTTCCAACGATTGTCATTCGCAATACGAGATTGGCGTTTAGAAATATCCTGAAAATTTGGTAATTCGTCTACTCTTTCAAGTACCTGCTCTAATTCTTTACGAATTACCATCCAGTTAGCTTCTAAATCTTTACTCCAAGGAAACTGTTCCGTATCAAACAGAACCGAATCACCTACCTTAGAACTTTTAGCAATTAATCTTTCAAGCCAACCATCTTTGGTTAGCAATTTCTCTAACTGTTTGACAAGTATCTTAGATAAATTTTGCATATTCGGAATATATAATATTGAAATTATTTACTTAAGGAGTAAGGATTAGCAACGCCGGAAGATGAGTCTAATCAAAAACTAACGATGCGAGTTGTAGAGACGTAGCATTGCGCCCCGTCTCTACACTCCTCACTGTTAACTGTTAACTGTTAACTGTTAACTGACTAAAGCCTTTGCACTAAATGACGCAGTTTTTGCTCTCTATCTTTACTAAGCATGGCAGCAACCCAAGTTTTAATAATATAAGGAGCGCTCATTAAGGCACCAAGGTGTAAACGCCATTTGTTCCAAGAAGTTGCAGCTCTTGTTAAAGGCAAAACGTGCCAAAAACGGTTAATTGAACATACAACTCCATCACCCATAGAAGTTACTTCATGCCACCATCCCGCAGGAATAAACAGAATATCACCTTGCTTGAGAATTACTTCGTAACGATGGGCAAGTGCTTTTTTGAATTTGGGAAATTTGACCAAATCCGGATTTTCGGGATATACCTGAGAGTAATTAGCTCGCAGTTTTAAACCGTGCCTTAAATAATTAAATAGTGATAGTGGATAAAGATTATAGGTTTGTGATGGGGCAAACAATACAAGTCGCTTTTCGCCATAAATTTGTATCAAGGTACCATCTAATGGATCGTAATGCAAAGGAGTTATATGACTTCCAGGGCATACCCACAAATTAGGGCTAGTACCTGGCATTTTCAAACCAAGTTTTGCATCTGCTTCTGCTAATACTTTAACATCGGCAAGAGGTGTTTTGTTTAGAGCGCATCTACCAAGATAAATATCATTCTTGTGTGCTTCTTTAGAGGATAGTAAATCGGCATATTCATTAAAAGAAAGAGTACGCGACTCAACTCCACTACCAATATTATTCCACTTATTTTTTTCCTGTTTATATCTTTCCCATCCATTAAAACGAACCGGAAATTTTTGCTCTCCTAGCTTTTCGCGCAGAAAATCCAAATCCCAGCTATTCATTGTATCTAATAAACCAGTAATTACTACCGGAATACCATCTTTACGATACTTCTTAGCAAAAATTTCTGGAGTCAAATTACGTCCATCAATTTTTGTGATTTGTTTTAGCGAATCATCTGCTCCTGATAAATTGTTCTCTTCTACAATTGTCTTCATTTCTGACTTTTGAATTCAATAAGTAAGGTTAAATAAAGTAAATCTCAATGTTTATTTACCTTAGCTAACAATCGAGATATAGGAATCCTATTTGAATATTAAATAAATTAGATATTTGTAAGGAAGGCAAATTAGTTTGCGGGTATACAAAGCCGAAATATTGCAGTTTTGTTATGGCTACAATATTGCCTTTTACCTCCCCTATGTGTTTTATGTCTTAATGTCCTGAAAAACACGCTATGCTAACAAAACCAAATATTCATCCTATATTAACTATTTGTATAAAATACTTAGTATTGACATTCGATTGTTACCTAGAGGTTATTGGTAAGATAAATTACAGTTAATCTCTTTGACCAATTCTTTAATAGACTTATATCATTTAGACCCGAATTTTCACATAAAATTCATATTAATTATTTTGCCATCTATACTTTACTTCTTGGCATCGGAGATAAAGTGGGAAGCCTCACTCTCTCAAAAAAAGGTGAAGCAGGCAAGTAAATTTAGTTTTGTATTTTATTTAACTTAAAATCCCCATATTCCCACTCATACAATTTCTATATACCTGCTTCCTTTAATTGGGATAGCTTGACTTCTTCCTCAATGTCTAATCCAGCAAGAAATTGTCTATCTTCGTTAATATGTGGAATTTTTAAATGGGAATCGGGTATGCCTTTCTGTAAAAGCCGCTGACGAACTGTAGCAAAACTTCCCGGAGCTAAAATCCGTAAGCGGGGTGGTGGAAGTATATTATGTACTCGCTTGTCTTCGTAGGATACGTTGGCTTGCTGCATCTTTTGATCGAATTGGGCAAGAAATTTTTCCGAGTTATGGAGAGGATGACCTGGAAGTAGTTCAATATTTAATAAATAGCACGGAGGAATTTCATCATCAGATAAAGTTATGCAGTAGTTTTCTAAAGGTAAATCAAACTCTTTTTGCAGCTGCTGCATTACTTGAGTTGCATGAAATTCGTTGGTTTTTTCGCTGGTAGCAGACAACAATCCTCCCATACGATGACGAAATACAATTATGGGAGCTTGTTCGTAGAAATCTACAATTTCTACAACATCGCCAATATCGTAACGATATAAACCGCTGTAATTAGTGACAACAATTCGATAATATTTCCCAACTTCGACTTCATGAGCTAAAACAGTTTTTGGCTGTTCTTTTTCCCATTCATCTGAAGGAATAAATTCAAAGAAACCGCTGTCAATCGCCAAAATAGTTCCATCGGAATTAAAGTCTTCATAAATACCAAAAGTAGCTTCAGAAGCTGCATAAATTCCGCCGAAAACTGGCGTATCGCCAAAATATTTATGAAATTTTTCAAAATAGAAATTGGAAGTACCACCCCGAGCGGTAATTATCCAGGAAAGATTCTGCCAAGCCATTTTAGGTGTCAGGGTTCCCTCACTTTCCAAAATTGAGCGTAATTCTGCTGCTCGTTGGGGTGCTGCATGAAATTGTTTTTCTAAGGCTTGACGTATTTCGGGTTCTAACTTTAACCAAGAAGCAATTTTCCCAGTTTCTATATCTTGAATTAAATCTGCCGCATAACGTTGTAAATAATCGGCTAACTGTAAAGCTAATATTGGGAAATTAGCACCAATAACCCGCATTTGGGGATTTCGTAGGGCAAACAATAGGCAAACGTAATTGCGAGCCAGACTATCTGCTGGCTTCAAAGCATCATAAGGATGTACGAATACTTGTCTATAAAGAAAATCCATATTGCGTAAATCCCCCACGCTAGATGTGCCGTAAGCAATACCAGCACTAGTGCGATCGCGAATTTGTATGGAAGTAGTCAGAAGCATTTTACCAATTGGTAAACCTCTTTTAATGGCAGCATCAGTCATAAATCCCAAAGACTGCTGAGTGACTCTAGAACGAACTTTACGCACTCTTTTCGTTACCGGGATCAATTTTTGCTTGCCTGTGGAACCGCTACTTTGATTAAAGTAAACAACAGGATCTGATGTGAGGACTTTTTGCTCTCCTTTGGCGATACGTTCGACGTATTTTTCGTAACCACTATAAGTAAGAATAGGAATTTTTTCTTTAAATTGTTCTATCGTCTTAATATCTTTAAAACTGTAATCTTTTCCAAATTCAGTTTGTTGATGAGTCTTCAGTAGAGAAAACAAAAATTTCTCTTGACAAATTGCGGTTTTACGAGTTTTGCGTACAAAAAGCGCTTTAGATAATCTTGCCGCGCTAGTCAATAGAGTTAAAGTGAAATTTGGCATTTAATCCTCACACGAATCATTAAGGAAATATGAACAATGGCTGAAGCGACTTTACAAAACTAATCAAAACTCACTAAAGTTAGGAAGATACTACGACAAAAACTTTGGAGTGAGGGAAATATTACTACTCGCATCCCAGTCTGTCGAGGGAAGTAACTTACAAAATAAGTGTTTATTATGTTGTGAGTAACATTAATAAAAATGTGCATCTGTGTAAATAAAAATGGGGAAAAGTTATGAAATATATAGAAATCGGAGTTTTTTAAACTCAATCCATTGTCAATCATTTCATATGTGGGGATTTGAGATTGACATCATATGTGGATAGAATATTTTATTGGTAGACTTTAGGGCTACCGAAAAGTTCCAGATTAAATACAATCAAATTTTAAAACAGAATTACAAACATCAGGTTATGGTAGTAAATTCAATGCTCAAATTTTATTTTTTTCACTTTTATAACAAGATGCTCAAAGGATATTTAGATTCTCTACATAGCGGCGTTCATAAATTTAAATATTTGAGTTTTACATTTTATTCATCCGATAATTTCAACTCACAGTTATGTAAAAACTTAGAATCTAAAATTCATGTGGGTTTCAGTTATTTTTGTATTTAGCTGTCATCATCATCGAGTTACAAAATAAATTTTATATTTGTCTACTACTCCTAAATTTTTGCTCGGTGTTTCGTTTTTAAAACATTACTATAGCATTCAAAAACTGTTTTTAAAGCAATTTAGACTTGAATTAAACAGATTCTTCCTGGCATAACTACCAGTTTTAACTCAAAAACAAACAATTTATCCATATCCCAAACAAACATTTTTGTTATCTAAGCCTGTACTGGACGTTAATCATATGACCTAGGTTTTTCTTTGATTAGATAATTCACAATTGCTTTTCTAAAAGTAAATCCGCAGGTTCCTACATAAAAATTAGGTATTACCCCTAATTATAAAAATGTTGGAACGATTTCTTCTTGCTCTTGCGTCAAAGAACGAGTGAAGGTAAGTTGCCTTATTAGTAAACTCTCTTAATGACTGTGTTTTCATGGTTTCTATTGCTCGCAAAAACCTGTTTGAAGACATTCCGCGCTTTTTAGTAGCTCAAGCCGGAATTATGTTCGCTGTTAGCTTAGTAACTATTCAAACAGGAGTATTCAATGGTGTAATTCGCTCTACCGCAAGTTTGGTAGAAAATTCCCGAGCTGATATCTGGTTAGCTTCAGATAAAATGGTGCAACTCGAGCTTACGCAACCACTCATATACGATTATGCCGTCAGAGCAAAAAAAGTTCGTGGTGTAAAGCGAGCCGAAGCTTTGCTTCAAGGCTCGGCTAGGTGGAATTTACCTAATGGCAAATTGAATGTAGTAAAAGTATACGGATTTCCACCTACAGGAAAATTATTTGTTCCCGGAAATATGCTTCAGGGAAACGTAAAATCCTTAAGAAACCCTTATACGGCAATAATTGATAAAAGCAATTTAAAGTCTCTCAAAATTAAAAACATTGGAGACAGCGCTCAAATTGGCTCCTTGCCAGTACAGGTAGTTGGTTTAACTGAAAATACTCAATCAGTTGTCTCAAGCTCTTTCTTGTTTACTTCTTTAGAAACTGCCAATGCCTACGCCAATGCTAGCGTTACCACCAACGTCAACTGTACCTGGGTAGGAGAAGAACTTCAATGTCGCAATGTTTATCAGAAAGATAAAAATGCTAAAAAAGAACAATCACCTAACGAGCCACCACCCAAACTAAGCTTAAATACTCCCATCTCTTACGTACTAATTCAAGCAGAGCCAGGACAAAATATCCGACAATTAAAAAAACGCTTAGAAGCCACCTTCCCGGAAACTAAAGCGTATTCTAGTAAAGAATTGTCTAAAAAGATACAAGTATATTGGCAGCAATCAACCGGTATTGGCTTTATATTAGGTTTAGGTGCTGGGGTTGGTGTAGTTGTAGGAGTTGTAATAGTAGGTCAAATTTTATACTCAGCAGTTGCTGACCATTTAAAAGAATTTGGAACACTCAAAGCAATGGGAGCGTCAAATAGAGTGATATACGGTGTAATTATTGAGCAAGCCCTATGGATGGCAATCCTGGGTTATATTCCCGGAATGTTGCTTTGTTGGGGTTTGGGTGTTTGGACTTTGGCGACTCAAGGAATCGTTATTTTAATAACTCCATTAACAGCCGTAGGAGTTTTTGGCATAACCGTCTTGATGTGTGTCGGTTCTGCCTTATTTGCAATTCAAAAAGTAAGTAAAGTAGATCCAGCAATCGTATTCAAAGCATAGTATTTTAGACCGCTGGAGTTCTCTATCTTAAGAGTTAGTTATTTAAATCTCATACTGAATACATATAAGTAAATTGCTTCTCCTTCCACGAAGCCTGAAAATCAATATCCCTCAGCTAAAGAAATGACTATTTCTCAAAATCGATGTATAGTGACTTCCAGAATTGACAGTTGGAATGGTTCAAAGTCTATTGATGTAAGTAAATTGAAAACTTCTGCTATTTCTGCCAGAGGAGTAGAAATGGTGTATCAATCTGGTAAGCAGCGTTACGTAGCACTAAAGGGAATTGATTTAGATATTCCTAAAGGTACTATCCAGTTGCTCATGGGACATTCTGGCTCTGGAAAAACTACATTACTATCAATTCTGGCAGGGATTTTGACTCCTACTTCTGGGAGCGTAAATCTTTTGGGAGAGGAAATTACGCGAATGTCTGGTAAAAAGTTATCTCGCTTCAGAAGAGATAATATTGGTTTTATTTTTCAAGGCTTCAACCTTTTTGGTGCCCTAAATGCAGTAGAAAACGTGCAAGTTGCTTTAGAAATAAAAGGTATTAAGGGAAAATCTGCTACAAATCAGGCTTTAGAATTATTGGATATGGTTGGTTTAGCAAACAAAGCCAATTTACTTCCTCGCGACTTATCTGGTGGGCAAAAACAAAGGATAGCAATAGCTCGTGCATTAGCAGGAAATCCTCAGTTAATTATGGCTGATGAACCAACTGCAGCATTGGATTCTCATAATGGACAAGCCGTTATCGAATTATTATGTAATTTGGCTAAAGAAGGTGGAAGTACTGTTGTTATGGTGACTCACGATTCCCGAATTCAAAGTTTTGCTGATAATGTCGCATTTTTAGAAGATGGCGAGATTACTGAAAATTATCTTTAGTTGGTAATGGGTTTTACTCCGTTCAACTTAACTTCTTGCACCAGTCGCAGAAACCCGGTTTCTTTCTGATTTCACAACGAAAGCATAATACTTTCACAACTAGAAACCGGGTTTATTTGAACTTCTTGAGAATGATGCAAGTTATAAGTTCAACCTAACCTACGCGCTAAGATAATTTTCTGCCGGGAAGAGAGTAGCTTAAATTACTTATTAATGAAAATCAACAACTAACCTCTAACAACAAAAGGTTGAAATACCTCAATTAATTCCGAGCTACTTACAGCTAATGTAGGCAGAGATTTAGCACCGTAATCCTCCCCTACAATCAAAGGAAAAGGTTCCGATTTTAAAGAAATCCAGCAGCCTCCAGCAGCTTGCAAAATTACCCAAGCTCCAGCAATATCCCATACCTTGGGTGTGGCTTCAACCGCACCTAAAACCGCTCCAGTAGCCACAGTGAGAAAATTATAGCTAGCAACACCAAGCATTCTAATTTTGCAAGGAAAATCTTTGTTAATTATTGACGTACTGCGAGAGCATACGTTGAAAAAGTGATTTTTACCGATCCCATCGTTGCTAACTTTAATCGGAATATTATTACAAAATGCTCCTTTGGGCAAATCTAATTCAGAATTACCTTTCCAATAACCATGAAAAGCCTCATTAGTAGGTGGTGCATAAACGTAGCCGAATACAGGAGTGCCTCTATAAAGTAATCCTAGAGAAATACACCAAATAGGAATACCTCTTGTAAAATTCGTTGTACCATCTAAAGGGTCAACAATCCAGCACCATTCTTTATCTGGAAAAACGTTGTCGTTTTCTTCACTGAGAACACCGTGATTGGGAAATTGAGCAAAAATAGCTTCTCGAATCTCATTATCTGCCCATTTATCGGCTTTAGTAACTAAACTACCGTCTGCTTTATTATCGGCTTGTACTTTGCCGAAATATTCCATTAACTGCTTTCCGACTCTAACAGTAGTAATCTGAGAAAATTCTAAAATAGACTTATAAAAATCATTCATGTTATTAATTGGGGATTGGGCATGGGGGATTGGGCATTGATAATTATTTTTTCATAAAATGTTTGAATAATAAAAATATCTTAGTGATTAAATTATTCATTTCACTTGTTTCAGTATTCTAATTAGTTAGAAAATTAACTATTATAAAACCGCATAGAGCGCAGAGGGCATAGAGGTAAGAAATAAATAAAGATAAGATAAGTAATATTTGAGCCGTTGGAGAAGTAATCGATTACCAATGCCCAATCCCCTATGCCCAATTCCCATCCCCATATTCATCAATCTAATTCATTTTCTAAAATAGAAGTAATCGCTACTTTTGCATTCTTTTGAAACTCTTTAACATTAATGCGACGTAATAATACAATTGCCAAAATCATTCCTATAGCTTGAAGAAAGAATACCAATCCATAAGCCATTTCTGGCAATTCAAACAAATATTTTCCTAAATTGAGAAATCCTCCACCCAGAACTGTCGCCGAACCCCTAGCCATTGCTTGAGCTAATCCCCATGCACCAATAAAAGTACCCGCAGTTTCTGCCGCAGTTAAATCCAGCATTAAAGTAGTAGCCCCTGCTGTAAGCATTCCAGAAGACAATCCGAAAAACAGCAAACTACCCATCAACATACTTTTACTTGCACTAAATCCAGCCAAAATAATAAAAATATTACTGACTGCTGCGCTTATACATCCAAATTTAGTGGTATTTTTCTTTCCCAAACGAGGTACTAAGAAAAAACCAGTTGAAGCTATGCCAATTAAAGTACCGATTCCAAAAGGAACATTTAACCTGGTGGTTTCAGCAATACACATTCCAAAAACTTCACCACCAAAAGGTTCCAATACTGAATCTTGCATGAAAAGACTTATACTTAATACTAATAAAAACCCGAAAAATAAACCAGTTTGACGATTAGCTGTAAGAACCTTTAAAGCTTGATTTAAAGTTATTTGGTCTTCTCTTTCTACAGCATTTGAACGTAAAGAATAACGGGAATATTTTTTTTCTACTCCAAAAGTTGCCAATATACATAGTCCAAAAACTATAGCTGGCATAATAATAAATACGGGATTAATTATAGCTTGTAGTTGCTCAATATTAGCTATTTCGCCAGTTTGAGAAGGATTATAAGTTGAAATAGCAGATCCACAAACTTCAGGGGTTTCCAATAATCTAGAACTAACAATTGCCCCAATAACAATACCAATCATTAACATTGACCAGACAACTCCAATCAACTTAGAACGATTGTCTTCGTCAGTTACATCTACTAATAAAGCGGCAAAAGGAGTTGAACTTGCACTCAGAGCTAAACCATAAAGTGCAAAAACTAATGCCAGTATGGCAGCCCAAGCGTAAGATTGAAAACCCCATCCACGAGCCTGCAAACTAAAACCTAGCTGCCATACAATTTGTAATGCAACAAAAGAAATTGTAGTAAAAAAAGCTGCGCCAATCCATACATATCCGGAACGATGATAGCCCCCAATTGGCTTGGCATCAGACATTTGACCAAACCAAATACGAGCCGGACTGACAAACTGATACATGGCGATCGCACCTGCTGCAATCAGTGGCAAAACCTTGAGTTCGTCAATCATGACTCGGTTGAGTACTCCCAATGTCAGGAGTGACATAATACCGAGTCCCATTTGAAATAAACCCAAACGGAACATGGTCAAAATCTTGATTCTAGGAAGAGATTTGATTTGTTCGGAATTGTTGGATTCTGGATTGGGTGAAGAATCGCTGCTTGCCATAACCACTAAAACGCAAAATGATATATTTTGAAGCCATCACAGACAAATTGAATTAATGGCTGCTTTGCTATTATCCCATTACAATCAACGAATAATTATTCTTTTGCTTACAGGATATATAATTAGATTTGCTAATCATTTGCCAATAATATATAGCGATTTTCAGTTGAATCCACTACACTCAAAGTCTCACCCACACTTTGAACACCCTTCGTAAGTAATGTGGCAAATACAAGTTACTGGGTAAGCCAGATAAGTTAAAATTCAGCATACTGGTATCTCTTCTCTTGGCAAAAAATAACAAAGCAGTGATGTTTTAAAGTAAAGTAAAAATATTTAATCTCTAATCAACAGTGGAAAGCATCACATTAGGACAAAATTCTGTATCAGTAACCCCTTTGTGTCTGGGAACTTGGGCTTGGGGAGATAAATTATTTTGGAATTATGGTAATGGTTATGGTTCGGAACAGGTAGAGCAAGCTTTTAAAGCAGCAATTGAAGCAGGTATCACGTTTTTCGATACAGCGGAAGTCTATGGTTTAGGACTTTCAGAAGAATTGCTGGGAAAGTTTATGAAAAACACGGATAAAGAAGTACAGATAGCAACTAAATTTGGTCCTTTACCTTGGCGATTTTCTGCTGAATCTGTTAGCGAAGCATTAACTGAAAGTTTAAAACGTCTTCAAGTAGAGCAAATTGCATTATATCAAGTACATTGGCCTTTTACTTTTTTCATGAGCCAGGAAACTCTAATGAATGCTTTAGCAACGGAAGTAGAAAAAGGCAGAATCAAAACAATTGGTGTGAGTAATTATTCCCAAAGTCAAATGCAAGAAGCACACCAAATTTTAGCTCGTCGCGGCATACCTTTAGCAGTTAACCAGGTGCGTTATTCTTTACTAACTCGTCAAGTTGAAAGCCAAGGAATTATTGCTACAGCGAAGCGTCTAGGGGTGAAAATATTAGCTTATAGTCCTTTAGCTCAAGGCTTACTTACAGGTAAATACTCTTTAGACAGTAATATAAATCCTACAGGAGCAAGAAGCATAGACCCGAGATTTAATCAAGATAATTTACAAAAAATTGAACCAGTAATATCTTTATTACGTAATATCGGCGAAAAATATAATCGTACTCCCGCCCAAGTAGCTTTAAACTGGTTGATTGCTCAAGGTAATGTAATTCCAATTTCTGGAGTAAAAACAGCAGAACAAGTTCAACAAAATGCTGGAGCTTTAGATTGGAAATTAAGCGATGATGAGGTTGCTAGGTTAAACGAAATTAGCCGTCCTTGGCTGAATTAATGAATTAATCTTATAGTAAGTGTAAAGCTTTCAAAACTTTGTAATCTCTTAATTTCACTTCCTATATTCTCTGGACAAGTTTCGGGCATACTTTTAAAAACAATAACTGGCTCCATTGCCATCTTCTAAACTTACTTCTAACATATCTAGAAGTATGAAGCTTGCATTGAAACCAGTTGTTTCTAAATTTAACGAACTGAGCTTAAATTTTTGAGATATCAAGTTCGATTGATTTCTACATTTATCTTCGGTTGTAGTTCAACTAATAACCGTTCAAAATTTTTCAGCTAGCTATCAGTCTTTAACAGCCTTGTCAATAACTTAAGCGATCAAACGAACCTGATACACTTTGTTATTCCATCCAATATAAAGATGAAAACTTGATTTCTCTACCAGTATTGCTCTGTATAATATACCGCCATCAAAAAAACTAGTAGAGATTATGTCTTGGAAAGAAAATCAACAATTATGATTCTTTCGCAGCACTAGAAGATGTTTCGCGTTGATTTGTTTTCAATTTTGGCTTAGGAGTTGGACCGCCACCACCACGCTTATCTCTCTTACCATCTACCCAACGACGATTTCTATCGCCCGAAGATCGACGAGATGAAGAACGTAGTTTTGGTTTGGGTGTGGAGAAGTTTGCGTCCTCTTCTGGAATACTATCTGCTTTTAACCAAGCTGGACGAGTTTGATCGTAAGCAATTTGTAAGGCTGCTGCTGCAATAGCATGAGCATCGTACTCTTCACTGAGTTCGCGTACTATGGGCAAAAATGAAGCTAAACGCTCGCCACTCAAAGCTTCTTTAACTTGAACTTGGAGTTTTTCCAACTGTTTGGCTTCTATTTGAGCGCGAGTTGGAATAGAAAGCATTTGCCAGCTTTGCTTGTTATGGCGTTCGATAACTTGCTGTTTGCGTCGCTCGAATGGCTGTACTAAGGAAATTGCAGTTCCTTCTTTTCCAGCCCTACCAGTACGACCAATTCGGTGAACAAAAGTTTCTACGCTGTCAGGTAAATCAAAATTGATCACGTGAGAAAGCTCATCAACATCCAAACCTCTGGCAGCAATATCAGTTGCCACTACCCAACGTACTTGACGATTGCGAAAACGTCCTAATAATCTTTCCCGCGCTTGCTGGGATAAATCGCCGTGATATTCGTCAACGCTATGCCCTGCTGATTGTAACTGGTTTGTCAATTCCGCTGCGGTACGTCGAGTACGAACGAAAATTAAAGCCGTTTCAGGATCTTCCATTTCTAAAATGGGCTGTAAAGCTCTTGCTTTCGTCCAGTGACGCGGTATCAAGTAAGCGACCTGATTAATTTTATTAGGAGCAGCTTTTGGTTGTTGAACTGTCACTGTAACAGGATCGTTCAAAAACTTATTTACCAATTGGCGAATTGATGGGGGCATTGTTGCTGAGAACAAAGCAGTTTGGCGCTCTTTTGGTGCCCGAGAAAGAATTTTCTCAACATCGTCAATAAAGCCCATGCTCAACATTTCATCAGCTTCATCTAATACAAACCATTTAACATGGTCGAGCTTTAAGCAGCCTCTATCTAATAAATCAATTACTCGTCCTGGGGTACCGACCACAACATGAACGCCACGCTTTAGCTGCATCATTTGACGGTCGATTGACTGACCCCCGTAAATTGCTAATACTTTTAGTCTTTGAGTACCAACGAATTCAGAAACAGCGCTATGAACCTGAATTGCTAATTCACGAGTCGGAGCCAAAACTACAGCTTGTACTACTTTGTGAGTGGGATCTATTCTCTCCAAAATTGGCAAGGAAAATGCTGCGGTTTTACCGGTACCAGTTTGGGATTGACCTACTACGTCACGACCAGAAAGTAATTGAGGTATTGCTTGTTGTTGAATATTTGTGGGTGTACTAAAACCTAGCTTCTCTAGTTGTGCAAGACGTTGTTCTGAAATTCCCAAATCTTCAAAAGTAAGGCTCATCAATTCTCCTATGTTTTTAGTTTAATCTTCAATATTTGTCTTAATTGTTAGCCTATTAGTCAAGCCAAATTTATAACTAATAGCTAAAGTATCGAGGTGAAAAAATTTAAACTACTTCACCATACAAATCATATGCATCAGCTTCATGAATCTTCACCGGTACGATGCTTCCTAAACTTGCTTCTCCACGAACATATATCTGTCCGTCAACCTCTGGGGCAAATCTATCGGAACGACCAATTAGTTCCCCCCGAATCGGATTTTCTTGCTCGACTAATACATCAACTATTTTGCCTACCTCTTGCTGATTTTGTCTCCAAGAAATCGGCTGCTGAATTTGCATCAAGATATCTCGCCGCTCATCCATTAACTTTTGCGGCAATTGCGAAGGTAAGTTATAAGCTTTTGTTCCTTCCTCCGGTGAAAAAGTAAAAACACCTACATGATCGAACTCATGTCGCTCGACAAACTCACATAAATGATTGAAATGCTCGTCTGTTTCGCCAGGAAAACCCACAATGAAGGTTGTTCGCAACACTGCATCAGGTAAAGCCTGCTTTATATTCTCAATAACTGCATCATTTACCTGTCCTTGCCAAGGACGATTCATCGCACGAAGAATTTCAGGGTGGGAATGCTGTAATGGCAAATCTAGATAAGGTAAAACATTATTGTTTTCTTTAATTGCTGCAATTACATCTGAGGTCAGCCCCGTTGGATAGGCATAATGCATCCGAATCCACGGTACATCAACCTTACTCAAAGCACGAAGCAATTCAGCTAACTGCGGCTTACCGTAAATATCTATACCGTAATTTGTAGTAATCTGAGAGATTAATATTATCTCCCTTACTCCTTGAGATGCCAACTGCTCTGCTTCGGCAACTATTGATTCAATAGTACGGGAACGTTGATTTCCTCGCAGATGAGGAATTATACAAAACGCACAACGATAATCACACCCTTCCGCAACCCTTAAGTAAGCCACACCTTCTGAAGTAGTCCGATAGCGAGGCGTTGTTTCATCGGCAATAAAAGTAGGTTCGGCGCTTACTTGCTTAACACGCTCGCCAAGCTGGGTTCGCTCAATAACATTAACAATTTTGTCATAATCACCCGTACCTACAACGGCTACTGCTTCTGGCAGTTCTTCCAATAACTGCTCTTGGAAATGCTGCGCCATACAGCCAGTAATTACTATTTTTTTATCAGCCTCTGCCAATTCTACTAAGGTTCTAACAGATTCCTCTCGTGCTGCTGCAATAAAACTACAAGTATTGACTATTACATAATCTGCTAATTCTTCATTACTGTCTACACCGTAACCCGCTTCTACTAGCAGACCGAGCATATGCTCCGTATCAATTCTATTTTTCTCGCAGCCTAGGTGAGAAATTGCAATTGTTGGCTTATCACCCATATTATAAAAGATATTTCGCTGTTTCGAGTTATAACGTTTCAAGTCATGACTAAGGAGTCTGAAGTTTTACCTTTATGAGTGGCAAAAAATCAATTGCCTTAGCCAACTCTTCTTAACCGATATGAACCAACTATAAGATTAAAGTTTTATCTCGACCGGACATCAAAGAGATTGTGAAGCAGGTATATCTATTTATATTCGTCGTTTAAAACACATATTAAATAGTTTTCCACACTCACTTAGCATGATATTTTTTTACATATTAGTTATTTGGGTATGTAACATTAGCGCAGTCCGTAAAATACTGATTTAATCGTTAGGAAGCAGCCGATTGAAATCGGTTTTTGTAGAGAAGTCGCTACCCTATGAATTTAATACCAGGCTAATTTACGCTTTCACCAGCGGTAATGTTACCCCTTTCCCAAGCGAATACCTGTATTTGTTGCAGACCATACCGTGTTATGGGCAAACCTGCAAGCCGCTGCACCGGCGAGCGGCAGACTCCTCTCATATCACCTTTTATCTTAACATATCTTATGAAATATTTTTTGCCAAATTACATCTGAAGGAGGAGGTAATTTACCTTTTTTGAATAAGCATTTTGTAAAGAAAATTATTTCTCTTTAATTAAGATATAGCGTTAATCCAGGTAAAATGGTTTTCGTATGTTTTTGAGGAAGCTTAAATCAAGCGATGGTTGTAAGAATCGTTCATGAAGATGGTTGATTCTGATACTAGACTTTGACAAAAAGTGACCGTAGTTGACCTGTTAAACAGAACACACGGTAACATCGGTTATAGTAACGTCAGTTGCTCTACAAGAACAAATGCGCTACTGGCGCTCAATTCGGGAAACCACCAAGAGTCCGTAAATAAAAAAGACGTGGATTTATATCATTTATTTAAAACACGAAGGCCGATTATTGGTGTGGTTCACCTATTACCGTTGCCTACATCGCCGCGTTGGGGAGGTAGTCTCAAAGCGGTAATTGACCGTGCCGAACAAGAAGCAGTCGCCCTTGCTAGTGGGGGAATTGATGGCATAATTATCGAAAATTTTTTTGATGCGCCATTTACTAAGAATCAGGTAGATCCAGCGGTTGTAAGCGCTATGACTATTGTAGTTAAGCGCATCCAAAATTTGGTTACTTTGCCTATTGGCTTAAACGTTTTACGGAATGATGCTCGAAGTGCGATCGCGATTGCAAGTTGTACTGGAGCGCAATTCATTCGCGTAAACGTATTGACGGGAGTGATGGCAACAGACCAAGGATTAATTGAAGGAGAAGCACATCAATTATTAAGATACCGCCGAGAATTGGACAGCGAGGTGAAAATTCTGGCGGATGTTTTGGTCAAACATGCTCGCCCTTTAGGTTCGCCTAATTTGACTACCGCCATCCAAGATACAATTGAACGTGGATTAGCAGATGCAGTTATTTTATCTGGTTGGGCTACAGGAGATCCTCCGAATCCCGAGGATTTGGAACTAGCATCTAGAGCAGCAAAAAGTACTCCGGTATTTGTAGGTAGTGGAGCCAGTTGGGATAATATTGCGACACTAATGCAAGCTGCGGATGGTGTAATTGTTTCTAGTTCTCTAAAACGTCACGGTAACCGCGAGCAAACAATAGATCCCATCCGCGTAAGTCAGTTCGTGGAGGCTGCTCGACAAAACTTCAATTCCAAAAATTCCCAAGGTGAAGCCGAATCAGTTTCTTCTTTCAAGCTACATTCTTAAACAAGGAAATCGGGAATAGTGATGCCCAGGATTTGTAGTAGTGATTAATCAATTCCATAGCAGCAATACTCTGTTGTTAAAATCCTTGAGAAATATTTATTCTAAATCTAGTAAAACTAAAGTAATTTGTTTACTTGCAGCGAATCCTAGTTTTAACTAAATTAAGCTATATAAATCCGATTTGAATTACTTGCTGTATATAGATTTAGAATAAAAATTCTAATTTACTCTCTATTTCCGATTTATTAATCTCAATTAATAATGTTTTAGCTTATGATTCGTCGTCGTTCTACACCTTGGATTCATCGCTTTTCACGTTTGTTAATTGCAGGAATCGCTTCCTGCGGTGCTTTAGTTACTGGTTATTTAACCATCGTTAAGTTGACTGGAAGAGAAGCTGCTTGTACTGCTTCTTCTGCTGCTGCGGGTACTGGTGCTGGATGTAATAGCGTTCTTTCAAGCCCTTGGGCAACCGTACTCGGACAACCATTAGCTTTATTCGGCTTTCTAGCCTATTTTGGTATGCTGGTGTTTGCTCTTGCGCCTTTACTTTTAAAGGGTGGAGAAAATAAAGAGCAGCGTCAGAAGCTAGAAAACTTAACATGGATGTTTTTGCTGATAGGCTCAATTTCCATGACGGTTTTCAGCAGCTATCTAATGTATGTATTA
>JBCBPQ010000002.1:0-128169 GCA_039820645.1 Cyanobacteria bacterium J06633_8
AATCGCTCCTTGTCTCGTTTTTCACTAATGTTGTGGATGGTGCGACGCACCTTCCACAACTTGTAGTAAAGGGCGATCGCATTACTGAATGTGTATTTGGTAATCACCATTTTGAATTATTATACCGGAGAATGTAAAGATACCAAATGGGTTCTATATATATATTTACGTATCTAAAAAAAATGAAATCTACACTTATCCATCAGCGTGTTGAAGCAGCACGTCAAGGAAGTAACCCAACCGTAATTTGTCAAATGCCTTCCGGTTGGGCTGTTTTGGGAGATAGTCAATTGATAGTAGGGTATTGTTTGTTACTACCAGATCCCGTTGTTTTAGATTTAAATACACTCACCGGGTTAGAGCGTCAGCAATTTCTCAATGACATGGCGACGTTAGGTGATGCGCTGCTGGAAGTGACACAAGCTTATTTAATTAATTACGAAATCCTTGGAAATACCGAACGCGCATTACACGCGCACATCTTTCCACGTTATATGAGTGAACCGGAAAACTGTCGTAAGTTTCCCGTTTTCGCATCATACAGTCGGGAGCAGAGAAATTCGTGTCTTTTTGATTATCAGCGAGACAAAAAACTAATGGAGGGAATCGAAACGGCTATTAGGAAGAGATTGTAGCAATACTACTCGGTTAAGGAATTAAACTCATTTTCAGATCCCCCAACCCCCTTAAAAAAGGGGGCTTTTATTCCCTCCTTTTTAAGGAGGGTTAGGGAGGATCTCTCTTAACCGAGTAGTATTGGAGGTTGTAGTATCTTTAATTGTAAAATCATCATGCAGCAGAATTAAGCTTTTGGTTCTGATGATGTTTAAACGTTGATAATTGAGGAAGTTGGTTCAAACCCGTTAACGTCCGATTTTACCAATTTGATTACTCATTGATCAAGCATAGAAAAACAGGACTTAACTAACCGTAAGCCCCGTTTCGAGTAACAATTCGACTCAACATTATTGAGTGAAATTTTAATTTTCTACTGAGGATTAGTACCTTCAGGAGCAGTACCTTCAGGAGCAACGGGAGCAGCACCTTCGGGAGCAAGAGGAGCAGCACCTTCAACTCTTGCGTCTACATTTACACCTTTCACGCCTTTAACTCCTTTAGTCAAAGGTTCAACTTGTTGAAGTTCTTCTTGAGAAGAAACTGTACCGCCAACGCTAACAACTCCTTCTTTCTCTTCAACTTCTAAGTTGCTAGTTGGTAAATTTTCTTTAAGCTTCTTACTAACTTCTTTTGATAAATCGCTTGTTAACGCATCTGCTCCTTCGCTTACAGCAGCTGCATCTTTAGGTGCGGTTTCCGCTCCAGGAACAGATCCAGATTCACCTAAAGGCTGATTTAAACCTTCTGTTTCACTAGCTTCTCTTGCTGAAGGTTGTAAAGCCTCATTAGTAGCAGTAGGATTTTCTGAACCATTGTTAGCGGCTTCTTCACCACAACCAACTGCACCTGTAACCAAAATACCGCTAATGAGAAGAGGAATAAATTTTTTCATTTGAATCTCCTTATAGAACCTTCAAAGCAATTAATTAATCGGTGTGTTGTGTTGAGGAGCGAATGTTTAAAAACAATCGAAGATGAGTTCGAGTCAGCACCACTTTCGGCACTTAATGTAACGAAAATTAAAGATAGCATTACCTCTTGTCAGAAATACTTTCTTTGAATTTCCATAATCAACCACTAGATATATACGACACAACAATACGAAATTGCATTTAGAAAACCTGGCACGTCTACCAATAACTTTCAAATGCTTATATGTAATGTCGCCGGACAGCAGCTATTTGATGTTAGCAAATTTGTGAAAGTTAGCCACATTTTTTTTACGGTTGCTGTTAGTTTGTTAAATCTAATTGAGAATCAAACTTTAAAACAGTTTGCAGAACTTAAATGCAGCAAATTCATCTATCTTTACACTGAAGTAACTTTTTGCAATTTTTTTTGCTCTTACATAAGTGTTAATGCCCTACAAAAAGTAACTAAACATACTCGTGTATATAAAAATTTAATAAAAAATTGCACTAATCATTAATAATTAACAACTTATTGCTGCTTCAGTCTCAACAAAAAAAATACTATATTTGTGAAATTTAGTTATATGGGAGTATTCATGTGGTTAAAAATCATCATAATTTCACCCTTTACACTCTTGACAGTTTCAAGATGTTTTGAGAATCCAATAATTCTATTATCAATTCTTGGATAGTAAAGGGAAAATCATAAATATATTCTGATAAGACACGCTTTTTATCGAAGCTGTTCCTATCGAGGAGTTTTATGAATTAAACCAGAATTATATTAGACATTAAGTAAAGTAATATCTGATGCATCTATCTATAGAAAAGACATTTTATCGAATATAAAAAAATAATTAAAAAAAATTGATTTCTAAAATTTAGGACTTAGGCAACCGGCATATCGCCATAAGTCTCACGCCTGCACCGAAGGCAATTGTTTTGATCGCTAGCTGGGGAATTAGGAACAAGTAACTAGCCTGTAACGAGTTAGAGCATATTTACGAGTGTTAACTGAAAACGGAAATCGCCCCTATAGTTGTTCGGTTCTACTCCTTTCGCTAGAAGACATATTTTAGGTAAGCTCATATGTAGTGAGTCACCAGTTTCTGAAGCTGTTAGTCGCTTTGAAATAAAGGGGTGAAACCTAGTGTATGAGTATAAGTGGATTTTGCCGAGTTTAAAAGAAATTTTAGTTGCAAGTGGAGCATCACTGGCCCAATGTTCGTTGCATAAAGCACGACAACAATGGCGTACTGCTGCTTCTGCTGCTCAAGAACTGCTGTTAAAATCTTTATCTGTAGTTACACCTGTCGCGAATCAAGGATTAGTTTTGGCTGCACCTGCACCTGTATTGTGCGAGCCAACTATTTTGGAGTGTTTGCGGACTGTAACTTTTACGGCAAAGCCATTTAACCCTTTGGCTTTGATGCCTTTTCAAATGTCTGACAGTAGCGAAGCAACACAGAAAAATGTTTCCGATGAGTCAGTTTTACCTTTGCTAAAGGTAGATCCATTGGCAAAGGAACAGTTTTGCTTAATTTTTACCAAAAATTTTTCATTAATATTAGTTTTAGCTGAAGAAAGTAATAATAAGAGCAAGTTTTTATTTTCTTTCGATCCAGAAGTAATTAGCAAAGCATGGCAGGCTCTTGCGGGTAGGGTTATGCTAACTAATCCCGATTTATTTGTGGAGTTGGATAATTTAGTACAGGAATATTATCCGGTTGCACCTGATTATCGATTAGTTATGCAGTTTAGCCAATTGTTGCTGGCAAAGTATCCGGAATCGGAAGATAGAGGAACAAAATTTTATGGTAAAGGGGTGGGAGAATTTAAAAACAAAGTTGAAGAATTAAATTGCTCTAGTTACTCTAGTGCTACCTCAACAAAACCCTCATCTCGTTCCGATGTGGAATTATTGCAAGCTTTCGCTCATGAAGTGCGTACTCCTTTAACAACAATTCGTACTACTACCCGTTTATTATTAAAACAAAAAGATTTGCCTGCCAATGTTGTTAAAAGATTGCAATCTATAGATAGTGAATGTTCCGAGCAGATCGATAGAATGGAGCTATTGTTTAGAGCTGCGGAATTAGAAACATCTTCTTCCCAAAACCCTTCTAGCTCTCAATTAACGCCGATGTGCTTGGAGCAAATGTTGCAGCAAAGTATTCCTCGCTGGCAGCAAGCTGCAAATCGAAGAAATTTAACCTTGGATGTACTTTTGCCTCAGCAGTTGCCCGCAGTGGTAAGTAATCCAGGAATGCTTGATAGAGTACTTACGGGCTTGATGGAAAACTTTACTCGTAATTTACCCGCAGGTAGCAATATTCAAGTTCGAGTAATTCAAGCTGGCGATCGCTTAAAGCTGCAATTGCTGCCAAATTCTTCCCAAGATATAAAACAAGCGCAATGTTCAAGTCGGCAACCCATTCGCAAAGCAATTGGGCAAATACTAATGTTTCAGCCGGAAACCGGTGCAATAAGCCTGAATTTAGCAGCAACTAAGCATTTATTTCAAGCTATTGGCGGCAAGTTGATTGTACGGGAGCGTCCCCAACATGGTGAAGTTTTGACGATTTATCTGCCTTTAGAAGGAGTAAATAATTCCAATTCTTGCTTCGATAAATTTGGGCAATATGGATTGAAACAACTCAAAGGGCAAAGGTTAAAAGTCAAAGGTTAAAGGATTTTGGATTGGGAGTAGGAAGTGCCGGATTATCAAGTAGCAAGTGACGAGTAAATTATTCTTCATCTTGTCTCTGTCTCTTCTTATTCCCCCGTGATTGCGAGACGCTAGCCAAAAGTACTTTAAAACTAGAACCTTCCCCCAGTATAGAAGAGACGGATATGCTTCCTCCGCAACGTTGGATTAACTTTTCTACAATAGTTAAACCTAAACCAGCGCTTCCTGTTTCTTCGTTGACAATTGGACGCACCTTGTAAAAGCGATTAAATATTTTAGGAATTTCATTTTCTGAAATACCTATACCAGTATCGCGGAATTCTAACTGTACGTAATCTGACTGAAGACGGGTTCTTACCCAAACCTCACCGCCATTTGGCGTAAATTTGATACAGTTTGATAAAAGATTAATTACTATTTGCCTTAATCCACCGCTAACACACCAAACGTATGGTAAGTCGTTTGGTACGGTATAAGCTAGCATGATGCCTCTTTCGAGTGCCAAGGGTTGGTAAGTGCTAACAACACCTGGAACTACCTCAGACAAACATACAGGTTCTAGAGAAGTGGATTCCAAATTACGTTCTAACTCTACCAAATCCATTACACCAGTCATCAAATAATTTTGGCGGTCGCACTCTCGTTTAATCATATCCAAGTAACGCTGCCGCTGAGTAGTTTTAATACTAGGAGAATTTAACAAGGAAAGTGCAGTTTTTATATGTGTTAGGGGTGAAAGTAATTCTTGACACACATTTCTGATATATTCATCCTTTGCTTGTAACTTTGTCTGGAGTGTTTTGTTTTGTTCTTTGAAACTACTGCAACGGCTTTTATATTTTCGGGAATTTATTTCCTCTTGTCTTTTAATTTGTGCCAGAAATAATTGGCTAGTTAAATCAGGTTTTGGCTCTTGGGGATAACTAAATTTAGATGTTGCTAAAAATTCTTCTGAGTTACTTGTATTTTTTATAGCATTTAATACTTGTTGAATTACTTGAACGTCAAAAGTCTGGATAGTTACCAGGGAGGGAATATGATGATTTCTTTTGCGATCTAAAATCTGCTTTTTAACTTTCCTGAGCGGACGATGCGCCAAAAGCAAGCTGCAAAATTGTTCAGATAAAACAATAAAAAAATATTCTCGTTCAATTTGCGGATTATCAGTGACAATTTGTATCAAATTATGCTTGACATCAAAGTTAGAAGCCGAATTATTGTCACCAGATGGCAACATATCTGAGTTAACCTCTGCCTTAATTTCTCCAGCCTTAGCTAGTTGACAATTATAAAGGCGCGCATTATCAAAATGCTTCTGATATCGCTTTAATTGCGAGTTAAAAATATTCAACGGAGGAAATTTAGCCACAACAGTAGCTGAAATTTTTTGTTCAATTAGTAAATCAATTTGCGACTTCACCATAGACAGCAAAGTTGCACAACTAAGATTTAAAGGTTTTGGAGGCAATTCCACTTTCATTGCCAACTGATAAATAGATAAGTTGTGAGGTGGAGATAAATTCATAACAACTAGAGAAAACAAAAGAAGGAAAACCTAAGAAGTATCTAGCAATAAATAATACTTTCTTAGATTCTCCCCCCTAAGTGTGATTTTTTTACAAAAAGATAGAAAATTAAAAATTAAAAATTGGGGATTGGGGATTGGGAATTGGGGATTGGGGATTGGGCATTGTAGAGATGTAGCAATGCTACGTCTTCTATTAAGTGAGAAGTTATAAGTCAGGAATTTAAAATTTATCCTTTTCTCCCCATGCCCCATGCCCCATACCCAATTCCCTATTACCTAAAACTACTTCATCCTTTCTTCTAAAGCTTCCCGTGCGTGTTCTCTGTCGTCGAAATGTATTTTTTCAGTACCGAGGATTTGATAATCTTCGTGTCCTTTACCGGCTAATAGTATTCCGTCTCCGGATTTTGCTTCCATAATTGCAGTACGGATAGCGGTAGCTCTATCGCCAATCACCATTGGCTGCACTGTATCGGGAATTCCTGCTAATACATCTTGTAAAATAGCTTCTGGATCTTCAGTGCGGGGATTATCGGAAGTTACTACGGCTAAATCCGCTAAATGAGCGGCGATTTTACCCATTTTGGGACGCTTGGTTTTGTCTCTATCTCCACCACAACCAAATACGCAAATCATTTTACCCGGAATAAATGGGCGCGATGCTTTTAATAAATTTTCTAAACTGTCGGGAGTGTGAGCGTAATCTACAATTACGCTGACATCTTGGTTTGAGCTAATTTGTACTCTTTCCATACGTCCGGGAACTCCCTCAAATTTGGGAATAGCCGTAGCTATTAATTGTAAATCTACACCGAAGTGTAAAACGGCTCCCACAGCCGCGAGTAAATTTTCTAGATTAAACTGTCCTACAAGAGGCGATCTAAAAGCTACTTCACCTTTGGGAGTATGTAAGGTGCCGTTGACTCCATTAGGTTCATAACTTAACTCGCTCATGTATAAGTCAGCAGTGGAATCATTGACGCTATAACTCCATACCTTACTGTCACTCAAAGATTTTATTAACCGCTTACCATAAACGTCATCGGCATTAATTATTGCCCTTCCGGTAAGATAATCGGAAGCAAATAGTAAGCTCTTGGCAGCGAAATAGTCTTCCATATCCTTGTGGTAATCAAGGTGATCTTGAGTCAAATTGGTAAATACACCAACATCAAATTTGCAACCCAAAACTCTTCCTTGTGCCAAAGCATGGGAACTTACTTCCATAGTTCCATATTCATTACCAGCATCGAGAGCAGCTTTCAATTGTTTTTGTAACTCAACTGCAAACGGAGTAGTGTAAGCAGCAGTTTGGACAAAACCTTTCCAACGAGTATATAAAGTTCCCATCAAAGCAGTAGCTAACTCAGCTTGCCCTAGAAAATATTCAATTAAATGGCTGGTAGTAGTTTTACCATTTGTCCCCGTTACCCCAATTAACTTTAACTTGTGTCCGGGATAATCGGAAAAAGCCGCAGCTAGCTGAGCGCAAGCTTTTGTCATATCAGCCGCCACGATAACCAAAGGAGAATTTCCGTCAACTCCTTCTTGATTAGAAGCAGCAAGAGGAGGATACTTTTGGGCAGCTTGGGGAGAAATTACAGCAGCGATCGCACCAGCCTTAATCGCGCTTTCCCAAAAATCTCCGCCATCAACTCGCGTACCCGGCATTCCAATAAACACATCCCCAATATTGGTAGCATGAGAATTTGTTGTCAAACCCTTTACTTCGGCATCCATAGCAGGATGCTGAGGTAATTCGGACAAACTATCAATAGCACCTAGTAATTCACGCAGTTTCATATCGTCATCCTCGTCACACGCATTGCTTGCGCTTATTCTGCAACATTTTTCACGATATACAAACACTTAAATATACTTCCGGAGAGTTTTTTCTAACTGACTAACCGAAGTACGGGGAGAAGGGCGGGGAATTGTTTGCAAACTATCATCTTTTGCTACGCACAGTACGGGCACTTCATACTGATAAGCAGCAAACCAATCTTCGCGATTTGTAATATCTCGTACTTCCAAATCAATAAAAGCAAAATCCGCAGCTTGCAGTATGGTTTCCAATTTTTCCTGCAAACCCTCGCATAAATGACATCCCGGCTTACTGTATAAGATTAATTTCATAATTATTAGGGCATTGGGCATTGGGCATTGGGGAATTTTTACATTAGTAAGTAAAGAGTAACAAGTAGCGAGTGGAAAATAAACAGTTGAATAGCAGACAATACGACCAAAATTATGAATTTACTTACTACTTACTACTTACTACTCCCTACTCCTAACTGTTGACTGTCATGGTACTGTTAACTATTAACTGTCATGGTACTGTTCACTGTTCACTGAAATTTGGGAACTATAAATATTGAAAGCTATAATCTAAAATCCCATTGTTACAATGAATGAAAATTCTACCACTATTGATAAAAGCATTTATGAATCCCTTAAACAAGAAAATCAGCAGCTAAAAGCAGAATTACAACGCTCGCAACAATTATTTCAACTAGTCATAGATAATATCCCCCATTCTGTATTCTGGAAAGATCGGAATTTGGTTTATCTGGGGTGTAATCGTAATTTTGCCTTATATGCTGGTGTGGGTGAACCGGAAAATATAGTCGGTAAAAGCGATTACGATTTACCTTGGACAAAAGAAGAAGCACAATGGTTTCGGGAATACGATAAGCGAATAATGGATAGTGGTGTTCCCGAACTCAATAGAATCGAAACTCAGGTGCAAGCAGACGGGAACCTGTTCTGGTTAGACACAAATAAAATTCCTTTACGCGACGATGAAGGTAATGTGGTAGGAATTTTCGGTACTTATGAAAATATTACCCAACGAAAAGAAGTAGAAGAAAACCTCAAAAAATTGAATCAGACATTAGAAGCAAGAATTGAACAACGTACCACTGCACTTTATCAGGCTGAAGCAAGATTAAAAAAACTGACAGATAACGTACCGGGAATGATTTACGAATTTTGTTTACATCCCGACGATACAATGTCATTTCCTTATGTTTCTTCCGGATGTGAAGAAATTTTTGAAATTAAACCATCACAATTAACACTACCTAAAAATAGTTACCTCGCATTTAGTGATATCCATTCCGACGATCTTCCTAAATTACACAAAAGTATTGCAATTTCTGCCGAGACTTTAAGAAATTGGGAACATGAATGGCGAATTACAACTGCAAGTAATAAAACAAAGTGGTTAAAAGGTATTGCGAAGCCCGAATTACAATTAGATAATTCGATTGTTTGGTACGGTTGTATTGTAGATATTACAGAGCAGAAAAAAGTCGAAGCACAATTACGAGAACAAGAACAATTTCTACGCAGTATTTACGATGGATTGGAACATAATATATACGTTCTTGATATTGAAGGTGAAGAATTACGTTATGTAGGTAGCAATTCTTATGGATTGCAAATGATGGGTTTATCCGATCCCGAAGTTATTGGTAAAACAGTACAAGAATTATTTGGCGTTGAAGCAGCAGCAAATATATATCCAAGATGTAAAAAATGTCTAGAAACGGCTACAGCTATTACTTATGAAGAAAATTTGATATTGCAAGGTCAAGAAATGTGTTTTTTAACCACTCTTAACCCCATAAAAGATACTCAAGGTCAAGTTTATCGATTAATAGGAACTACTTTAAATATTACCGAACGTAAGCAAGCAGAAGAAAAACTTAAAGCCAGTCAGAATTTTATTCAAAGGATTACAGATTCTTCTCCAAGCATTATTTACATTTATGATTTAGAAGAACAGCGTAACATTTATACTAATCATGAGTTAACCCAAGTTCTTGGCTATTCTATCGATGAAAGAGAAATTTTAGGACAAAACTATCTTCCGAAAATTTTGCATCCTGAAGACTTTGAAAAAATTATTTATCAACAGCAAAATTTAGCTAAAGTTGGGAATATTATAGAAATTGAATATCGTCTCAAAGATTCAGATGAAGAATGGCACTGGTTTTACGATAGACAAATGGTTTTTAATCGTAAAGAAGATGGTACCGTTAAACAATTACTAGGTGTCGCAACCGATATCACCAAACGCAAAAAAGCAGAAATTAAGGCACAGCAAAAAGCGATTGAGTTAGAAAATACCCTCAAAAAATTACAAGCAACTCAAGCTCAACTTATTCAAACGGAAAAAATGTCCGGCTTAGGACAAATGATAGCAGGCGTAGCTCATGAAATTAATAACCCTACAAATTTTATTCATGCAAATGTTTCTTTTGTTGAGGAATATAGCCAAGACTTATTTCGACTTATAGAGCTTTACCAAAAGCATTACCCAAATCCAGAAGCAGAAATTCAACAAGAAATTGACAATATAGAACTTGATTTTCTCAAAATTGATTTGCAAAATATTATTCGCTCAATGGAAGAAGGGACGACACGCATTCGAGAAATCGTTGTATCATTACGTAATTTTTCACGCTTAGATCAAGCTGAATTTAAGCCAGTAAATATCCACGAAGGGCTAGAATCTACATTAATCGTTTTACAAAACCGTCTAAAGCTTACAAGTAATTCATCTGGTATTGCGGTAACTAAAGAATACGCGACTCTTCCTTTAATTGAATGCTACCCTTCTCAGCTAAATCAAGTATTTATGAATATCTTAGTTAATGCAATTGATGCTTTAGAAGAGCAAATGTCCAAAAATAAGAGTTTTATTCCCAAAATTGCAATTTTAACCAAACAGCTAAATCAAAATACTGCTCAAATTTGCATTTCCGATAACGGCTCCGGCATTCCTCAAAGAATTAGATCAAAACTGTTTAATCCTTTTTTCACCACTAAGGAAGTAGGAAAAGGTACGGGTTTAGGTTTATCAGTCAGCTACCAAATTATTACAGAGAAACATGCTGGCAAGTTATTTTGTAATTCTATAGTTGGGGCAGGAACAAGTTTTATTATTGAGATTCCTATTGCTCATTGGTAATAGGGAATTGGGGATTGGGGATTGGGCATTGGGCATTGGGCATTGGGCATTGGGCATTGTTAAAAAACACATGTTCCTGCATCTCAAATCAAAATCTAAAACCCCTCTCTGTGAACAGCGGGGTAATAGTGATTTATATTAAACTGAAATATTTTCTTTATCTTAAAACATGTTCATGATAGTGATTACACTCGCGCCAGTAATCATTACAAAAAAGCCCATAATTAAGGATTCTTTGAGTGCATTAGGAGCTTTTGATTCCTTCATATTTCACAACCTTTTGTCTTTAAACTTTTTTCAGATTACCAATTTTACGTATATTTATCTACAAAATCATATCAAAACTTAAAATTACGTAAACTTACTTAGCAATTGCGAAAGTGAACAGTCAACAGTTAACAGTTAACAGTTAACAGTGAACAGTGAGCAGTAATCACTTAGCTCTTAGAAAAATAAATCGTAATATATTCACTTTAAAAAATTAGGACTTACGCAGTGATGATCCACACCCTCCGGGTGAAAAGGGAAAATATAGCGTTCCAAATATTCTAGATCCCCCCATTCCCCCTTAAAAAGGGGGGCTGGCGTAAGTCCTAAAAAAGTTAAACACCTACTCATAATTTATGTAGTGAACTAATAGTCAATTAATTAAAACGACTAAAAAGGTTTGGTAACTGCTGACTGTTGACTGTTGACTGCTCACTGATAACTGTTAACTGCTAAATCCCGACCGGATTATGTGCCTTTGTGCGGTAAAATTACTTTATCCCTGGCATATAAGGATTTGAGCGATTAATTGTTATGACCATTTCTACGGCATCTACCAAATCTAGTAATTTTAATTTGGAAGATTTGAACCAAAAATATGAGACAGCCCATCCAAGAGAAATTTTGGCATGGTCTGCGGAGAATATTTCTACTGGATTAGTGCAAACTAGCGCTTTTAATGTAGATGATATTGTCATTACTGACATTCTCTATCGCGAACTTAAGCAGCAAGCACCCGTTATTTTTCTCGATACGCTGTTTCATTTCCGCGAAACTTTAGAATTAGTAGAAAAAGTAAAACAGTTGTATAACGTTAATTTGAAAATTTATAAAAATGAGGAAGTAGATAGTCGCGAAGCCTTTACTGCTAAATACGGCGAAGCACTTTGGGATAAAGACATTGCGAAATTCCACGACGTTACTAAAATTGAACCTTTGCAAAGAGGTTTAGACGAACTTGATACTGTTGCTTGGATTACCGGACGCAGAAGAGATCAAGCCCCGACTCGTGCAAGTATGCCAATTTTTGAATTAGATAAAAAAGGTCGTCTTAAAATTAATCCTTTAGCTACCTGGACTCGTAAAGAAACTTGGGAATATGTAGAAGAATACAAAGTTATTTACAATCCTTTACACGACCAGGGTTATCCCAGCATTGGCGATGAGCCTATCACTACTAAAGTTGGCGAAGGTGAAAGCGAACGCGATGGCAGATGGCGCGGTAGTGGTAAAACTGAGTGTGGAATTCACATTTAGAATATCGAAGGTTAAGAACAATAAATATTAATTGTGTAGAGACGTTGTATTACAACGTCTTTCTGTTTTTTATTGGTATTGATAATTTGGTGAAATAGTACCAAAAAATAGTTGTAAGTTATAAGTTATGAGTTAGTAATGCTAAATTTACTATCTTACGACTCAACTTTTAAAACACGCAAACTATATTTATTGCCGATCAATCAAAGAACCAGCAACTAACAACTATCAACTAACCACTATCAACTAACCACTAACAACTAACCACTAACCACTAACCACTAACAACTATCAACTAACCACTAACAACTAACAACTATCAACTATCAACTAATTACTAATTATGGTTAAAATCCTACACCTTTCCGATATCCATATGGGAAGCGGTTTCACCCACGGACGTATCAATCCGGAAACTGGCTTAAATACGCGATTGGAAGATTTTGTCACTACTTTATCTGTATGCATCGATGGCGCTATCGAACAACAAGTAGATTTGGTTTTATTCGGTGGGGATGCTTTTCCCGATGCAACTCCCCCGCCCTACGTACAGCAGGCTTTTGCAAGTCAATTTCGTCGCTTGGTGGATGCTCGGATACCGACGGTGTTACTTGTGGGTAATCACGATCAGCATTCTCAAGGACAAGGGGGAGCAAGTTTATGTATTTACCGTACTTTGGGAGTTCCCGGAGTTATTGTAGGAGATACTTTAGATACGCACAATATTCAAACTCGTAGCGGTGAAGTACAGGTAATTACTTTACCTTGGTTAACTCGTTCTGCTTTAATGACTCGTCAAGAAACTCAAGGTTTATCCCTTGGGGAAATCAATCAATTATTAACCGAACGTTTGCAAGTTGTGCTAGAAGCAGAAATCCGTCGTCTCGATCCGGATATACCCATTGTACTTTTAGCCCATTTAATGGCTGATAAAGCAAACTTGGGAGCAGAGCGTTTTTTGGCTGTGGGGAAAGGTTTCACTCTTCCTTTATCTTTACTTACACGTCCGTGTTTTGATTATGTGGCTTTGGGACATGTCCATCGACACCAAAATTTGAATAAATCTAACAAACCGCCGGTAATATACCCCGGAAGCATCGAACGAGTTGATTTTAGCGAAGAAAAGGAAGAAAAAGGTTATGTAATGGTAGAAGTGGAATCTGGTAGCGCTAAATGGGAATTTTGTCCTTTAGCAGTTCGCAGTTTTCGTACCATCGAAGTAGATGTGTCAAAAACTGACGATCCACTCGCAGCGATCGCTAAATCTGTAGCCAAAAACAATATTGAAGATGCAGTCGTCAGGTTGGTTTACAAGCTTCGTTCGGAACAGTTAGATTTAATTGACAACTCTTCGTTACAAGAAATATTAAGTCCAGCCCATACCTATACTATACATCCAGAATTAGTAAGTCAGTTAGCTCGTCCCCGTGTTCCAGAATTGAGTGCCAGCAGTAGCATCGATCCAATGGAAGCATTAAAAACTTATCTGAATAATCGAGAAGACCTCCAGGATATAGCTGATTCTATGTTACAAGCAGCACATACTCTATTAGGAGAAGATGATGATTTATTTGATTCAAGGGAGGAGAAACATAATTCAGAAGAAAAAATTGCTGTGAATAGTGAAAATGAGCAGTTACGTTTATTGTAAAGAATTCATTCAAAAATAATTCCGAAGGAACATGCTAGTGCAACACAAATATTTACCAGTTAATCTGACAGTAAATATATCGCTTACCATGTTTAATCCAATTAATTGTTGTTTTTTATACTAATTACGGTTAATTACTTACGATATAACCCTATTGAAAAGATAGCGGTTATTAGCAACATAATCTTTTACTCATTACTCATTACTCATTACTCATTACTCATTACTTAGTCTCCACAGATATGATAACTGTTTAAGCGGGCATAATATTATTTACGATTTCCTCAGTTATAAGCAAAGTAATTGTTAATAACTGAAGCACTATTCCTTTATGCAGCTTTGATAAATTATTCATAATAAAATTGTTAAATCCTACAATATTGACATTGTTTCTGCTAAACAAAATATAGAGAATATCTAAAGATTCATCAAAAATTTGTAAAAATATATACTTTGTAAATTTATATTTTTATTGTAATAACTCTTTGTATGATATTAATAATTTAGGAGTTAATTCTCCTTTCCTCCCTTCTGTTCCTAGATTCGGCTAGTTTGCGGTAATAATAAGTGTCTCAGACTTAAAGAACACTTTTGCTTACAAAAATAATGCACCCAACTAATTATTAGTCGCGGTGCATTATTACTTCGTTGCAAAGAAAAGAAGTAACATTAATAAAAAATGAATAACATCCATAAACCTGTAAACTTTGATACTCCATCCATCAAAAGTTATCTTGCCATTTTAAAAAATAAAAAGGTAGTAAATCATAGAGACAGAACAAGAAAAGTAATTCAAGAAGCTACTGAAGAGTTGGCTTCCTCTTTCAAGGGTATTCCTTCAAATATTGATGATGTTTTTACGTCTTTAAAAAATCATTTGCGAAAAAATCCAAAAATATTTAGCAGCGCATTCGCTTTTTCACCAGAGATAATGTGTTCTTGTCCTTTTGTATTCAGAGATAGAAATCAATTTATCAATAAAGATATTGCAGATAGATTGATGTACTCTAATACAATTTGGTATGAAGTCCCAGTAAAGCAAAGAAAACCTGTTTGGAGTGTTCCTTATTTCGATATTGGGAAAAGTGGTGAAGATATTTTGTTAACAACTTATTCTGTACCAGTATTTAGTAGAGATTCTAACATATTTGGTGTAGTTATCAGCGACCTTTTATTAGCAAGATTAGAGGATATCCAAAAAATAGAATAGCTATGTAAGTAGGTTGGCATTGAAAATAGTAATTGGGATAAGGCAAAAGGCAATAGGAATAAGGCAATAGGAATAAGGGTTTGAGGGTAATTTACATTCTGTAATGTAGCTTGGTTTATTTGTGCCGACTTACTTAATTTTATATTAAAGTGTAAGATATATATTTATGAATATCGAAATACAGGGTACATTTAATTATTTAAGTATTATATATACTTTATTCTCGATATCTTTTTTAATTAACTGGATAAGATTTAAGTCTCGTCATCCTAGTTTATATCCAGAAGATAAATTTATATCTTTTATCATCATTTTGATTATTACTTTACTATGGGTATTTGCTTTACCTTTTTACTGGATAAAGTATTTCAAAAAAAAGAAAATGTAAAAAGTAATTTTGACGGGAAGAACATCTCCCCGTCAAAATCTCTTCATCTCTACTCAACCGAAAAAGGCTCTATTCTCGATGAATAAATTAGAAGAATTTATTTCTCAAGACAATCTTTTCGTCGTCAGAAGCATCTTGAGGAATTGTTGCTTTTTCTGAATCTTCTTGTCTGCCTTTATTGTAAGCTTCTACAGAATTATCATCGACTATGGCATCTGATTTCCCAAATTCAAAGCTTCCTACATCAACAGCTTTACCTATTTTACGCTGTTTGCTATCTGCATCGCTCTTTAGGTATTCAGGTATGACATTTGTACCCGCATCAACTGCCGGAGAATTAGAAGTTAAGTGGTAATCTTTGGCTTCTGCATCTGAGAAACCCACTGATTTGACTTCAAAGTTATTTGTTTCTTGAATATTTTTTGCTCCATCACCTGTTTCAAATAACTTATTTGTACCGTCTGTAAATAAGTTGTTATCTAAGACTACATCTTCGGCATCTTCAATAAAACCATGACGGTAACCAGAATCTGCAAAGATATTGTTACGGAGTACGACATTCGAGACTGTATCTCCTTCAAAGAAGTCACTACCATCAATCACAAATGACTGAACATTTCCAGACAGAGTATTGTTGGTAATTTCAACATCACTAACATTACTACCTACCATTATTCCAGCGCCACTGTTAATCCCTTGCGTACCATTGTCATAAACCACGTTATTAAAAACGCGAATATCTCTGACATCACCAGCACCAGGCTCCTCATCATTAATCACAATTCCTTCTGAGGTATTACCGTAAACTTTATTGTTGTAAACATCGATATTGAAACTGTCAGCGCGATTACCATCAACGTAGATAGCGGGACCACCGTTATAACCTCCGGGTGTACCGCTGATTTTTGCAACTTCCGTTACGGTGTTATTGTGAATAGAACCATTTCGAGAGCCTGTTTTCACATCAATACCCTCGCGGTTTCCTTCTTTGACAATATTGTTCGCAACCTCAAAACCGTCAACACCCCAAATACTTAATGCTTCTTGGGTACCTCTAGTATCGCCTCTACCAGCCCATCTCCAATTTGCTCGTTCAATCTTGTTGTCTATCACCTTGATATCTTTGCTGGTAACTTCAGCCTCTCCACCCTCGTAATAACTTTCAGGTAAGACGATAATTCCTGAAGCGCCAGTCTCAAATGTATGATTATTCTGAACAATCATATTGTTTGCATCTCTCAAGGCAATACCAGCCCAGGAGGTATTTTCAATCCGGAAACCATCGATAATCCAATGCCCTTGATTAGCCGATTGAATCACACCTTCTCTAAAATCCCCGACATTAGGATCTGGATCGCGTAAAGTAACATCACCATCAGCCTTTAATGTAATATGACCTAGTTCTTCGTTCCCTGATTTATCCAGAGTAATCAACTCTGTATATGTACCGGGTTGCACTAAGATAGTATCTCCAGCTTTTACTGCAGAATCTTTTTGAACCGCGTAGTTAACGGTTTTCCAAGGCTTTTCTTTTGTGCCTGGATTATCATCACTACCATCTGGAGATACATAGTATGTTTCAGCATCTACAGGAGAATTTATACTGTCACCTGCATCGGTATCCTTATCGATAGGAGAGTTTATACTGTCACCTGCATCGGTATCCTTATCGATAGGAGAGTTTATACTATCACCTGCATCGGTATCTTTATCGATAGGAGATTTTATACTGTCACCTGCATCAGTATCTTTGTCGGTAGAAGAATCTATTGGAATAAATTCTACATAGTCAAATCGAGCGAATTCACCTGAATTACTTTCGGCTTCAATTTTGAACTCATCTCCTGGTTGCAGTTCAATTTCTGAATGGGTAATGCGGGATGTCAAAGCCTCTGCTGCCGCTCTATTCGCAGGTAAATCTTTATCAAATGAAAAGCTTTCAAGTTTACCTGCAACAGTTATATCTACAGAAGAAACTCCATCATTTTCGTCATAAAAACCAACGTTTACCTGATAAATTCCGGCTTCACCATTAAAAACACCTGTTGCCGTGCCGGTATTGCTATCGCTACCCAAAAGAGAAATATGTTTTCCTCCTGAAGAAACATTCTTTGACTCAATTTGATAGTTGCTTAAGGTTAATTCCTCGGCTTCGTAGCGCAAAATATCTTCTTCTAAGGTAGGTAGCATTGAGGAATTAGCGGAATTCTGTGAATCATCTGTAACCATTCCTGCTGCTTCTAATCCTGAATTCGGAACTAATTCTTGGGGATTTGCAGACAAAGAGGATTCGTTATTAAGTGATATGTCGAAATCATTCATGAGTAACTTTCTCCTGAAAATGAATTCGGCAAACACACGCTGATATTTAACTGACACTTTCAGTTTTAACAATAAAAATTGAGGTTTAAAGTTATACTAAAAACCTCTGAATATAAAAAATATAGATAAATACTCAGCAACAAATACCTATATAAAATTATTTAATTAATGGCTAAAATATTATTATTATTTTTCAAAAAAATAAGAATAAATTACTCTCAAAACAAGATTACGGAAAATAAATGTTTTAATATTTATATATCTATGATTTTAAGCCCAAAATGAGTATTTACCTAAGCATAAAAGCTTAATTAACCAAGATTATATGCCGCTAATAATTTGTATTTATTTATGATTTTATTTATATATAACAATTTAACGAGTAAAAATTTTTCAACTATATATATTGTAATGTAGAGGTTTCAGAGATTTGGACTACATTGCTTACTTCTAACTTCACAAAGTGCGATCGCAAATTTTTTAATAGATAAATTTACTGAAGTCTCAGGATGCAAAAATATAATTTGATATTCACAGGGGTTTATCAAAACTTATCTAAAAGAGAAAAATACACTATTGAAGATTAAATAAAATTAAGTGGATTGAAAAATTAAATATTTATGTAGGTAAAAAAATATTTTTATAGGGTTTGTAGTCTAGAAAAAAATACAACCCTAATAAGGGTTGATGAATTTTATTCACCTAAATTTTGTGGTAAATCTGAAACTCATGTAGAGACGTAGCATTGCTACGTCTCACGTCTCACACAATATGAAATTACTACTTCATATTTTTATTCAGTAACACCGTTTATCTATTAAACGATATACTCATAGGCACCTACATCCGGAGCCTCATCTTGGTTTCGCAGTATCCCATCTTTATCAAGGGATGCATAATCCGGAATCATATCAGAGCCAATATCGATTGCAGCTGAATTAGAAGACAAACGGTAATTGTTAGCTGCAACATCTAAGAAACCAACTGTCTCTACCTGAGTATTATTAGTTTCGGTAAAGTTAGTTAATCCACCTCCACTTGCATAAAGCTGGTTAAAGTCGTTGGTAAATAGGTTGTTATCGAGGGTTACATTGTTCGCATCTTGGATTAAACCATTACGAAAGACAGCATCAGCAAAGATGTTATTTCGTACCAATACATCATATGTATTGTAGCCACCAGTATAATCCGAACCATTAACCTCAATCGACTGAATATTATTGAAAACCGTATTGTTAATAACTTCAACATTATTGACATTACTAGTTACCGCAATACCCATACCGCTATTGATGCCTAATGTTCCATTTCCATAGACTACGTTGTTGAAAACCCGAATATCGCTGACATCGCCATTTCCCGGTATTTCGTCAGCGACTACAATTCCTTCGGCAACGTTATCGTAAACAATATTGTTGTAAACATCTATGTTGAAAGTATCAGCCCGATTTCCTTCTATATAGATTGCAGCACCTGCGTTATAACCGATTGGAGTTCCAGATACTTGTGCGACTCCAGTTACAGTATTGTTGTGAATAGAACCATTACGAGAACCTGTTTTAGCATCGATTCCCTCGCGCTTTCCTTCTTTAACAAGGTTGTTGGCAACCTCAAAACCATCTACACCCCAAATATTCAAAGCTTCTTGAGTACCTCTTGTATCTCCTAAACCTGCCCATCTCCAATTGGCTCGTTCAACTGTGTTACCTAAGACTTTTATATCTTTACTAGTAACTTCGTCATCTCCTCCGAAGAAGTAAGTATCGGGCATAATAATAATGCCTGAAGCACCTGTCTCAAATGTATGATTGTTTTGCACAATCATGTTATTTGCATCTCTAAGGGAAATACCAGCCCAAGATGTATCTTCAATCCGGAAGCCATCGATAACCCAGAAACCCTCTCCAGCAGATTGAATTACACCCTCTCTAAAGTTTCCATTGATAGGATCTGGATCTTTTAAAATTACCTCACCATCAGCTTTTAGAGTAATATGACCTAGCTCATCATCACCAGATTTTTCTAAGTTAATTAGCTCGGTGTATGTACCCGGTTTCACTAAAATTGTATCTCCTGCTATTACTGGAGAGCCTTGACTAACTGCATAATTAATAGTCTTCCAAGGCAATTGTTCCGTGCCTGGATTATCATCGCTTCCATCCGGTGAAACGTAGTATGTCGAGCCATATGGCGGATGTACCGCAACGAATTCTATATAGTCAAAACGGGCGAACTCAGCAGAATTATTTACAGTATCAGATATTGCGTCAATTACAAAATTGTCTCCCTTTTGTATTCTTACAGCTTCATGGGTGACACGTTGGGTTAATGCTGCCGCAGTTGCTCCAGCAGAAGGTAAATCTTTATCAAACAAGAAACTACGGCTTTGCCCTCCAACAGTTACCGTTGCAGAAGAAACACCGTCATTTTCATCGTAGTAACCTACTTTTACCTGATAAAAACCTGTTTCTCCATCAAAAACATCGCCTATAGTTTGATAATTTGAGTTGTATGCAGAAATATGTTTACCACCAGAGGAATTACTGTTTGAGTCAATGTTGTAATTACCAAGCTCTTGGAAATCTTCTGCTTCGTAGCGTATAGTTGTCGTTGCATCGACTGTAGTTTCTATGGGAATGAATTCGATATAATCAACCCGAGCAAATTCACCAAAATTAGATTGCCCTTCAATCTTAAAAGCATCACCAGGCTGTAACCCTATGACTGAATGAGTTACACGAGATGTTAAAGTTTCGGGTACAGGAGCACTAGAAGGTAAATCTTCATCAAATTCAAAGCTTCTAGTTTGCCCTGCAACAGTAACAGTTGCAGAAGAGACTCCATCACTTTCGTCGTAATAACCTACCCTTACTCTATAAATTCCAGCTTCACCAGCAAAAACACCTTGTGCAATTCCAGATGCATTGTCTGTATTGTTTAAATTGATTTGCTCTCCACCGGAAGCTCCTGAAATCGGTGCCGTTTGATAGCCTGTAAGCTGTAATTTTTCAGCTTCATAACGTAAACTTCCATCAGGCTGAGATGCATCTTGCGTCGGAACGAATTCAATATAGTCAATACGAGCAAATTCACCGAATATGTCATATTTTGCTTCAATCTCAAAAGCATCTCCTGACTGCAATTCCAATATAGGATGAGTCACGTAAGATGTTAAAGTTTCCGGTACCGCACTATTTCCAGGCAGATTTTTATTAAAAAGAAAATTCTCGACTTCTCCCGCCACGGTTACAGTTGCAGAAGAAATACCATCATTTTCATCGTAATAAGCCACATTTACGTAATAACTCCCTGCCAAACCGTTGAATACGCCCGCAGCCGTTCCAGTGTTGCTATTACTACCCAACATCGAAATATGTTCGCCACCTGAAGAAGCATTATTATTCTCGATCAAGAAATTATTCAGACTTAAGTCTTCTGCTTCATAACGCACAGGCAGCATTGAAAAACTAGACTGTGGTAATGGACTTCCAGTATTCAATCCATTATCAGTAACTTGTTGTGAAGAGTCTTCAGTTAAAAGCGGATCGTTGCTTGGTGTTATGTCGAAACCATTCATAAATCTTTCTCCTAAAAAATGAGTTCGGCAAATACACCCCTCGAAAGAAAATAAGTTCTGTTATTTTTACTTAGATATAAAGATATGTCAATTTTTTTATACTTTTTTGTCAGAGAATATACGGATTTAGTTCTGCATCTGTTAATTCTATATTTTTAATTAAATCAAGTCTTACATGCCGAAAAATACGCTATGGGAAAATTGCAATGCAGATTTTATGCATGTAATATGATGTCAGATTAAACACTTCTCATATCTATGGGGGCTGTTAATAGGTAATAGGTAATAGGTAATAAGAAATTATGAGAAATTCCTTTATATAGTAAGTAATTGCAAGTCCAGAAAATTTTTTCTTACCCCTCTCCCCACCGCTACCTTAAATCTATAAAAATCGCCGGATACCTTTACCACACTAGCTTTTAGGAGTCCAAAGCTCGCTCGTTGGGGTGGAAATTTGGGCGAGGTTTAGTCAAAACGTCATAGATTTTATGAGTAAACCTCGCCCAAATATAAGCGGATTTCCCAGATTTTTAGCGAACAGTTGAAACCCTTGCCCTTACCGGGTAATTTTAGCTTGCTTGTATAGTAGCTTCAGTAAAATTCACATCTTGCACCATTCGCAACAAGTTCTGCATAAACCCCATTCCTATTTGTGAAAGCAGCAAGTAACTTGACGATGGAGCATGAATATCTCATCAGGTAAGCAGCAAGAAACCGGTTTTTTGAGATTTTTAAATATTTTATTTTGAATATTTTATTTTAAAGATTTTATAAATTTTTGTAACAAATCATATAATTTTCCGGATGTGATTCCGAAAAGTTTATAGAGAGCCATGAAAATATACTGTGTATTTTAGGAAATCTAATAGTAATCTTTTAAATTTTAGGAGAATCTAAGTTGATGATTTCCTCAAGCTCAAAGGATTTATATCTTTGAGAGCAACACATGTAAAAAATGGAGCGATTATTTTTCAAGTGTAGAAAATTTACTTTCATTGCTATGAATCAGAACTTATCAGATGAGTACCCGCTGAAGATTTTATTAATTGACAATCATCAATTGTGTTTGTATGGAACCTGGAATATATTATCGAATGCTTATCCTAATGCAAAAATTGTCACAGCTAGAACAGCAAGAGATGGTTTAAAGCATATCTCAAACTTCTCTCCCGATTTAATAATTATGGATATTTATATTTCACGGGAGTCTGGGAGCAAAGTAGAGATTGAAACGGGAATACAAACTCTTGAGACTATAATAAATAACTATCCAAGATTAAATATTGTTGTTCAAACCGCTCATGTCAACACTTTAGTACGGATAAGACACAAGATTAATGACAGGTTAGGAGGTTTTACCGTTGTTGATAAAAGTCTCAGTGTAGAAGAGATGCTCGTGAGAATCAAATGGGCATTACAACGAATAATTCATATAAAAGATGTTCCCCCAATAAATTTTGGATTGCAAGAAAAACCAGAGTGGTTGAAACTACTTACTTTGGCTTACCAAGAAGGATTGCAGGATAAAGCTATTGCCCAACATATTAGCGTCTCGGAGCGGATGGTACGTCATTATTGGCTCAATTTACAAGAAGCGTTAGGTATTGATAGTGAAGAATTGAAAAATCAAGGAAAAAATCTGCGAATGATAACTAGAATCCGTGCTAAAGAAGTGGGTTTAATTGATTAAAATATTACCATTAATTTGATTGACGTGTTTGCAGGCATATGATATACCAACATTCATGTCTTTAGTTAGTAGTTTTAATCAGCTATAAATTAAAGTTTTTGTATATATTGAACTAAATGTTGGTAAAATCAACGAGGCAAATAACTAAATCTTCAGTTACAAGAGTAATGTTATGTTTGTTACTCTAATAACTGCCTTAAATTTTATATTGTCCAGGTCATCATTTACCTGTTATTATGCCTGCTAAAGATTTTTTACTTCCAAACAGCTATAAATACTGTCAGTGTTTAAGTTTTGCCTTTTTATTCACTGTGGCTTTAGTAAAACCGCTTAAAGCTGAAGAAATTAACAAAACAAATAGATATTCACAACACTATAAACAATCTAATATCTCAGATTCAAAAGCGATAAGGTTAAACAAAGCTATTGCGAAAAATCAGTCACCGTTACTCCGCCGTGCAACGACGGAGCCTGCTGGGACTAATTCAACTTTGTCAGTTTTCAATAGCTCAACGCCAAAGCAATCTGTAGATGCAAATATCTTATTCAGATATCCGGCAAATATTTCCCAAGCACCCCAGCGCAAAAAACCTTCCTCTGAAAATCCAACTAAGCCCCCCTCAACTCAAACCCTTCCGGAACCAAGTATCCCGACTTTACCACCACCGGAACAATTGTTAGAACCAAACGGTACTCCTAACCAAACAGAAACAAATGTACCTGGGAAAGTTCCTCAGAAAATTCTCGTCAATCAAATTGAGATTAAAGGTAGTACGGTTTTCGAGCAAAAAGAATTTGATGCAATTACCAAAGATTATATTAATCGTCCGGTAACATTCGCCGAACTTTTACAACTGCGATCGCAACTTACGCAGTTGTATCTTGATGCAGGATATATAACTAGTGGAGCTTTTCTCCCAACCCAGAAATTTGAAGACGGTAGGGTTGAAATTGAGATTATAGAAGGTGAACTAGAAGATATAAAAGTCACCGGAAATAGCCGGTTAAATTCTGGATATATTCGTTCCCGCATCAAAAGAGGCGCGAGAAAACCTTTAAATCGTAAAAAGCTACTAGAATCATTACAGCTATTACAGCTTAATCCTTTAATAGACAAACTTTCAGCCGAACTCTCAGCTGGTACCCGCCCTGGAGAAAGTCTATTAGAATTAACCATTGAAGAAACAAAAACTTTTAACACTCAACTGAGCTTAGATAACGGACGTTCTCCAGCAGTAGGTAGTTTCCGCCGCCAAATTCAAGTCAGCGAAGCTAACTTATTTGGATGGGGTGACAGTATCAGCGGTGGTTACAGCAATACCGACGGCAGTAATTCCTTTGATTTCAATTATACTATACCTGTAAATCCTCGTAACGGGACTTTATCATTAAGTTATGGTAATTCCGACAGCGATGTAATCGAAAGTCCCTTCAATGTTCTTGATATTCAATCCGAATCCCGTTATTACGAATTGTCGCTGCGTCAACCGATAATAGAAACACCACAGCAAGAATTCTCCATAGGAGTAACAGCCAGTCGTCGAGAAAGTAAAGCGAGTTTATTTGATGGTGAAATTCCCTTCCCTAATTCACCAGGAGCAGATGACGAAGGAAGAACCCGCATCAGCGCAATTCGTTTTTTCCAGGAGTGGACAAATCGTAGCAGCAGTCAAGTTTTTGCTGTACGTTCTCAGTTCAGCGTCGGATTGGATGCTCTTGATTCTACGATTAACAATACATCCCCCGATAGTCGTTTTTACGCTTGGAGAGGACAAGCTCAGTGGGTGCGTCTTTTAGCACCAGATACACTGTTACTATTACGGGGTGACCTACAGCTAGCAGACAGACCCCTCGTGCCTTTAGAGCAAATTGGTATAGGTGGACAAGAAAGTGTTAGAGGATACCGTCAAGATGCTTTGCTTACAGATAATGCCGTTTTTGCATCAGCCGAAGTAAGACTTCCCATAGCTCGTTTTTCCGGTCAAAATAACCTCTTGCAACTTGCTCCTTTTGTAGACTTCGGTACCGCTTGGAACCGAGGAGGTAGAGACGAAACCAATGGCGAAAGCCAAACCGAAACATTGTTATCTTTAGGATTGGGATTGCGATTGCAACTACAAGAGCGACTTACTGCTCGCTTTGACTGGGGAATTCCCTTAATTACAGTTGAAGGAGACAAAGACACCTTACAAGAAAACGGTTTATATTTCTCCGTCATTTATAATCCATTTTAATGGTATGGGCATTGGGCATGGTTATTAGGGATTAGATAGTATATAGAAACAAGAATGTTTAACCTTTAATCTTTAATCTGTAACCTTCAGCCTTTAATTTATGGATTTTCAATCACTAGAAACTAAGCTAAACAATAGCGTAGATCGTATAGGAATATGGTGGTTAATTGGGGCTGCCGTAGCTACGATTGTATTATGGCAAGTACCATACGGGGATTATGTTTTATACCCATTTTCGATTTTAGCTACCTGGTTTCACGAAATGGGTCATGGCTTAGCAGCTATATTTTTAGGTGGAGACTTTCGGCAACTAGAGATTTTTCCTAATGGTTCTGGTGTAGCCACTTATACTTATAGAGGTAGATTATTTTTAGGACCAATTGGGCGTGCCTTGATAGCTGCTGCCGGTCTGTTGGGGCCGCCAATTGCAGGTGCTATATTAATTTTGGCATCCCGTAGCTTCAAAACAGCCAGCATCAGTTTAAAAATATTAGGCGGATTTTTACTATTTTCAGTATTAATTTGGGTACGTTCGCTTTTTGGGATAGTCGCAATTATCCTTTTAGGTTTAATCATCCTTGGTATTGGCTTTAAAGCAAATCGTTGGTTTCAAGGATTTAGCATTCAATTTCTCGGCGTGCAAGCCTGTATAAGTACTTATCACCAACTTGATTATTTATTTACTCGTACCGCAGGTCCTTTAGGACTTTCTGATACCGGGCAAATACAAGAACAATTAATTTTACCTTACTGGTTTTGGGGTGCATTAATCGCAGTTGCTTCCCTTCTCATACTCGTACAAAGTTTACGAATCGCTTATAAGCAGTAACATGACAGTGAACAGTACCATGACAGTGAACAGTACCATGACAGTGAGCAGTAACATGACAGTGAGCAGGATATAGCTCTAAATAGCTGATAATATTTTGATTTTGCAAAACATTGTTAACTGTTAACTGTTAACTGTTCACTGTTCACTGTTAACTGTGTACAAACATAATAAAGTTGGAAACTGGAAACGACTGAAAGCCATGATTTGTCGTTCTATGCCGCATAGCTTTTTATAATAAAGTTGGTTACTCCAGATGCCCAATTGTTCTCCATCTAAGATTTGCGATCATAATAAAGTTGGAAACTGTTACATAAAGATACATTCCATTACTTGAAGTTAGCTAAAAATTCTAAAGCAGTATCAATTGATTGAAGAAAAGATGGTTCTTCTAGAATTCTGGCTCCTCCTCTATTTCGAGGTGGTAGATGAGCTTCAAACCATTCATAATCGTGCTTATAAAGCCAGCTATAAACAGAATTAAATTTTTGTGTTAGAAGCCTGTGTGTTGCTTGTGGATATTTTTCTCTAATAGAGAGCCAAACAGTACGTAAATGTTCTCGTTTTTCTTGAAACGTTTCTTTATTTTTTGCAGATAAATGTAAATTATGATTAGTAAGTTTTGATTGATGTCGCGGTCCAGCACGAGGAAACTCTAAGCCGAGCTTGACGGCACGTTCTTTAATAGTTCTACCAGTAACACCAAGTCGCCGCCCAATTTCAGACAAACTTAGGGATGAATCTGTCCAAAAAGTTCTCAAGGCTGTTTCCCATGATTTACTATCGGGAGTACAGCGAGAGTAAGAAAATCTATCATTAATTGACTTGTCAGGAGGAGTTCGAGAATAACTAAAGCCACAAGCACAACGAAACTTACCAATGGGTTTTTTAGTTTCGTTTACCCTAGTCATACTATATTTATGGATTGTTAATTGTCTAAAATGCTCGCTGGTTGGGTCAAGACAAGGCCAAGGACCATCACCAAATGGTTTAAGAATACTTTTTGAATAATCGTTTTGGAAAAAAGACTCTGCTGTTAATCCTAAAAACTGAATCAGTAAAAGATGATGAATAGGATGGCTAGCAGAATTTTTACCTAAATTACGTAGCAAGTTAATTAACCAATTACTATTTTTATTCTTATCAATTGGACATGATAATTTATTTAATAAATCATCAGAATAATAATTTAAAAAATTTTGTAATAATGCTGTAATTTTGATAGTTTTATTCCAATTAGCTAATTGTTTCTCAAGCAAATTTATCATATACTTATCGTGCAATAAATTATACCCCGGCACCAATATATATTGATTTAGTAACCAAAATGC
The DNA here is from genome assembly GCA_039820645.1 of Cyanobacteria bacterium J06633_8. Lineage (GTDB taxonomy): Bacteria > Cyanobacteriota > Cyanobacteriia > Cyanobacteriales > Nostocaceae > Rivularia. The sequence continues at coordinate 27,481 of JBCBPQ010000002.1, forward strand.
ATCTGCCGCAATTTGCATTTGTTGTTTATGGTTTTTATTAGATAAATCGATATAAGAGTATGGGACTTTTTTAATAGCTTCAGATGCTGGGATAAAAAGTGCCGGTTGATGTCTGTTTCTTATTTTTACATGACTATTTTCTAAAAAAAGTTGATGTTTTGGACATACAAATACTCCTGGAATTTGATGTAGACGATGCCAGTACAACTCACCTACATTTTCTAAGTCCTCGATAGCACATTTTGGACAAAATCTTAACCATTCCGGAGACTCAATTCCACCGTGGTAAAGGCTTAAACAACTATAGACTGGGAAGTCATTTAAACCACTCATACTATCCACTAAACGTTTAACTCGAAATTCAGTTAAAAATGGGCTATAAAATCGCAGCATAGTGTGGTTATCAATAAGCTGCTCAATTGTATATTTATGCCCAAGTGGTAAAACAGTTAGGAGATGATTGAGATAACATGGTAATTCTATTATTGCTGTAGCGCATTTTGAACCAAATAATTCAGACGCGACACTTTTAACTTGTGGGTATTGCACGCGACTACTGTATCTTGCACAAATACTGTAAAGTAGTTCATCTGGATAGGGGTCAGGAAAAAAACCAATCATTTGTCTTTTAGTAAAGTTATAAATTCGCTAGCTGGTCGGATATAACCCATAGATTTAAGTTGTTCATAAGCAGTAAATTTATTGTGTGATTTAGAATTGTTAACTGCTAATAATCCATCTTGATTTGGCTTTTTACTCGTATTTTTAATTGGTTTATGTTGCTCTTTTCTCAAATCTAATTTTTGCTCTTCACAAATTTCTACTCTTGTTAAATCGGAGGAAGCTAAAGTTTGTTTTACGGCAGGTGAAGAGCTAAGTTTACCCGACACTTTTATATTATTAGTAGTTGATTTTATTACGGATGTAATATCAGTTGGATAAACATCATCAATATTATATAGAGCTTTAACATTACCCGTTTTTAATGCATCTAAAATTGGTTTAGCTAAACGTAAGCTATCTGCTGCAACTGACTTAATTACGCCTTCATTAATAATCTCACTTTCAGTTGTCATTGCTCGGATTTGTGCAAGCATATAAATTTTGACAGCAAAGTCAGTAATTCCGCCACTACTTTCATAAAGAGCATGACACAGGGATGAAGTTAAGGGACAAGGTTTTCTTACATACTGATACCGCCAAAGTGATTCAATAAATAATTGCCAAACATCATCTTCTTCCATTGAGTCCCATATTAAATCACCTTGTCCACTACCCCGACGAGCTTGACGGAATTCTCCACTCAAAACTGACATAGCTTTATAGGTTCCAACTAAAACAACAGGAACACCAATTGTATTAACTAGTTGTACAAAGAAATTGAGCATTTTGTTGGCTCCACCACTTTTAGCTTCGTTCAGGTGCTGAATTTCATCGATAACCAAAACTCCAATGCAGTGTAACGAAGCAACGCGAGCCATACTAGGAATTAATTCATCGACTGTACGACGTGATGAAACATAATTTTTTGAGTAATTAGTTTTTAAAATTTCATCAACAGCTTGAAAAAAATTAAGGCATAATCCTTTAATAGAACCATCAAAAGGGCAATCGAGTTTGAGCCATACAATTTGAGAATGAGTAAAATTCTTATTTTTATAGCAACTATGAACAATGACTTGAGGATATAGGGATAAAATTGCTGAGATGGCAGTAGTTTTTCCTATACCTGAAATACCAATTATAGTAAAGCCATAAGCTGAAGTATACATATAATTTGGTGGAAATTCATTATTATCAAAAGCAGAAAATGCTGAGAATGAATTTTTCCAAAAATCAATTTGTATAGGATTTCTAAATTGATATCCACGTCGAATTAAACGAGAAAATCTTGCTTCTAAATCTAAATGAATTGGAAGAGGTTGAAAGAAACAAAGCACATTTTGAGCTAAATGTAAGCGCAAATGTAGAGGTAGGAAACGCTCTGTATCATCATAACTTGGATAAGAGGCAATTGAGCTTATTACCTCTTCTGAACTCAATATTTGAGGTAATGCTTCGATAAGAGGATTATCACGATAACTAGAAATTAGTGGGTCGCGGTAAGATGCTTGTACAACTTTTCCTGAACCAATTAGAAGTGGTAGTGTTGAATTAGTAAAAGTCATAGTTCTAGTTTCTTTGAACGCAGTTTGCGTAATTTTTCAATCGGTTTAGGAGGCGCTATATATTCACAAGTTTCAAATGTAGATAAATTAGATGCTGATTCTTGAGGTAAAGATTCTTCTAAATCCCAATACTCTGTTGAACGCTCATAATCACGTTCAGTTCTGCGGTTTTCTCGAATTAACTCGACTCGGTGATGATTATTTGGCGTTTTATATTGAGATGTTTGCTCTCTAGCTTCTTTTACGATAGATTCAAAAGTCGCATTAAATTCGGCTTGACTTTGAATTAAATCAGTTTGTGCAATGTACTTTTCAACTTTTTTAAGTTCAAAATAATCAGTTGTTTCGTACCAATCTCTACTTTTAAATGTCTGATTTGAATCAATTAAATGCAAAGTTACCAACTGTTTATCGGTATCGTCATGCAGGTAAATATTGTCAAGGTTTCGTGGGTCAAATGCAATTTTGATTTTCCACCTACCAGAAACTCTTGCTTTTACGAACCATTGCTGCTCTGTTGCTTTTGCACAAGTGTAATACTTTGACTGAAAGTAAATTCCTTTTGGGGTAACTGAAGCTGTTGCTGTTGGCAATAAGTTTAAGCGAATAATTTCAGGTGACAAAGTTCTTAAATAACCATTTCGGTTTTGTACTCCCCATTTCCAAAGTTCTATCGGGTATGGCTCAACATGGTCAGTAATCATAAACTTGTCCATCTGATACCAATCCATCCGATGATTTTTATTGTGGTCGAGTATACAGATAATCATTAACTTGCGAAACTGGTGCAGGTCTAAGACTGCATCCAATCGGTAGTCTTTATCACCTCTGCCATGTGGTTTTTGTACTGCACCTGGTATCCAACGAATCATTTTTTCATTACAGGTGCGGAAGTGACGTTCGATAATACCCTTCCAATCAGCCCTATAAGGAGGTGTATTCGATACCTTTATATTCAAGCTATTGACTAAGTTGTCGGCATTATAACCTTCGAGTTCGCCTCGGTCAGCTAAGATTGTTTCGGGAAGGTGATGTGAAGGCCAATCAAAGTCGGTAATTGTAATACCATATGTACTGCAAAACGAGACCTTATCAGCAGTCGCATTTTCTAGAGCTAGCATCGCTCCTAAAAAACTCGGTCCTTCTAAACTGACACTAAAACCTGTAATTAACCTGCTAAAAACGTCAATTATAAAGTAAATTACAGGACGACCAATTATTCGACTCCTATCTAAAGAACTTACTAAGTAAACATCCCCTATGGTGGCATCTATTTGATAAATTGAACCTGGACCAAATGCCATTTGAGTTGAATTTCCTGTCACTGCTCGGTAGTCTAAATTAAATCGACGTTCACCTTTTCGCGTGCAAATTTCGTGACTAATTGAGCGTTCTTTAAAATACCAATAACGAAATTGAGTCAACGTAGGTAGTTCGTCGATTGGAGGTAAGACAGGTACTAAAACTCCGTTGTGCGAAGTATAACCACAGTGAAAGAATTTTTCTAGCGTCAGTTGAAAAGCTGACGTTAGTGTTGCTTCTTTTCGGTTTAGATAAAATAACTTGATACCACGGCGAAATTTTTCTCGAATTTCTTCGTTCACATTCACCCCAATCGGTCTTTGTGTGGTTAAGGAAAGCTTTCTTGGACGACCGCGTTTACGTTCAGAGCTTTGATGTTCTAAACCTTTACCACCACATCGTTCAAAAGATGGAAGCAAGGCATTTTTTGTTTGTCCTCCTTGCCAATAAGAGCGTAAATATTTGTAAATTGCCTTTTTAGAACAGCCTGTATGTTGAGAAACTTCACTTATTAAACTCCCCCTCAAACTCGGAATAAAGGCTTTACCATCATCCATTTCTATAATTGATGCAATAATTGACCATGCTTTATCTCTATAGTCTTGATACTTTGAAGAAATGGGATTCAATAGCGAAATATTTCTTGCATAAGGGTCAGATTGAAGTATAAGAATGAAACCAAATTTAATCGCTTCTTCTATATCTACAAGCTTTTGCCATTTAGGAAGTGCTTTGGGATTATTAATTTCAATAGTGACTATATCTTTACCAGATGAACTAATCCAAAGTACCCGCTCAATCTTGCCTACATTAGACTCAGTTAGCCACTCTAATAATGTGTTAACAACAATACTCATAGTGACTCCTCCATTTAAATAATTCGCTCTTCAACGGTGCAGGTTTTTTCTAATATCAATGGTTCTGAAGGTTGAATTGGTTGGTTCATATCAACTAACCATAGTCGATTAGCAATGAGATAACGAACTACCGATAAACTTGTACCCGGTAATAATCCCAGTTGGTCGTCACAAAAGTTAGTGTTTTTTACTAAGGGTGTTTGACTCTTAGCCAACCGAATAAGGAGAAATTCTGCTATTCTTTTAATCAAATCTTGTGATAGTTCAAGGTCTTCCAAATTTTTAAACGGATGTAACCACTCAACATTTTTAGCAAGAACTAATGGAATTTCTTGTTCGGTGACAATTCCCCAATCAATTTTTCTTTCACCCCAATAAAGCCGTTCAATTTCTAATTTTTCTCTTGTACGCTTGGACTGTAAATCTTTAGAAAACTTAACTGTACGCGCTACAACAATATCTTCAATATTTCCTGCAATTGTAATCAAAAAGTCACAAGTCATTACAATTGGTGTCTTAGCTCGGGTTTCTTGTGGGTGACGAATACCACAATTAGATGCAAGAGCTAAAGTTTCTTCTCTTGGCAATAAAGGGTACTGTTCTCGAATATCGGTAACAATACTTGACCATTCGAGTATATAAAAATAGTTAAGTTCCAGGTTACTTAAAAAATGATGAACTCTGTTAGTTTTCCATCCTTTGATTCGAGTTGCTAAACCAATGGAAGGAACATCTTGTATTTGCAACCAAGGTTTGTAAGAAGAACCTTTACCCTGACCACGACCAGAATCTAAACGTTTAGAGATAACCGCATCATCTACAGTTCGATTTCGCTTCGCCATAAATAATACCCCCCAATCGTCGCACTTCGTCAGGGGAATTATTGAGTATGCGCGGACAGACAGATTTTACAACTTATCTGATAGTTAAAATCATACCAATCCCCTTACGAGAACGAAGATTTAATTTTTATTTTCAAAGTTTTTTATGTTAATTAGCGACAAAATTTCTCAAATTTCTTTTTTTAAGTATGCTATTAACCGCTTGCGGTTAATAGCTTTCTCGGGTTACGCATCACACCAATATCTCACCTGTTTTACCGACAGCAGGATAACGAAAGCCAGCTATCAAATAACAGCTCATACCATAAATTCTACTGTATGATGACAGGAGCATCGAAGCAGTCTTTAAGAAACTTTATTATTCAGTTTCCAACTTTATTATTCGGTTTCCAACTTTATTATTCAGTTTCCAACTTTATTATATTTGTACAAACTGCTAACTGTTAACTGTCAACTGATTTACCCAAACGGTTGTCCCCAAAGTTTCCAGTTTTCTTTATTAAAAGGGGACTTCCATTTTTGAATCAGTTTTAATTCTAGATTTTGTCTAGGTTTGGTTGAATCAGGAGCATCCCACCAAAAGGCAATGTTAACTGCTGTCTTTAAACCATATTGATAATGCAAGTCCTGATATTTTTCAATATACCGCTTGCAATCATGTATTCCTTTCCATCTATGATTCGATTTACAGGTTTCACCAACATAAAGCAGTAAATTGGCAGCCATATCGATGACAAAATAGAGGCAAGCTTGACCTGGACTATCTGCTGGTAATCTATAAAAAGATAACGAACAAGGTTCAAGTTCAAAAGGATCTATTATATCTGGCGAGACATGTGCTGGCGACACTTCAAATAAAGATACTTGAAGTGCTGGTTCACTTATTCTCACTTGTTGTTGATGGAGGGATATCTGCTTTTTCCACTTTTTTAAAGCTTTCACATCCATCAATAACACGGGAGTTCTGCTTGTTGCAGAATCAATCTCCGACGGTGAGAACAAATCAAGTTGATTAGTTTTCACTCTTCGTTCCTATAGAACGCAACTTGGGAATCCTATCATTAATTTGTGATTAATCAGACATCATAATAATCTAAATATTTATTTTTGTCAGAGAATTTTTATTTTAATTGAGTGGAATACACGAAAATACACCCTCCCCTCTCCTTCTTAAGGAGAGGGGTGTCCGAAAGGACGGGGTGAGGTTTCGAGTGTATTGGAATCAACTGAAATTCGCTATAGTTTCACTTAAAAGGCTAAATAAAGAGGGAGAGAGTGAGGGAGTGAGGGAGTGAGGGAGAGGTAATTGGATGGGGTTTTTACCCCAAGCTATTACTAGCACCGTGCAGACGGTGGGGTTTTAAACCTTGCATGTCTCGATAAATATTCATGTTTAATTTTGGCGTTGCTGAATCGCAATATGAAATTATGGTTTCACATCTTGGGAGACGTAACACTGTTACGTCTATACACAGGTTTTATGCTTTTTAGAAAATATATATAAATAAAATTCATAGTTTAATTCAGCAACGCTTTAATTGTTAATTAGTAGTTAGCAAAGTATTGCTACTTTTTGTGACTTTTAAATTTTTACTCCATTGAATAGATGGCTTTTCTATAATTTGCCATATTAGACTTGCAAAGATAATCGAAATGGCTACTCCCAGCACTAAGGCAAGAAATTCACTCCACACTGAATGATTAAACAGTTTAAATACAACCCAATATACACCTCCTAAAATAGGAGTATGAGTTAAATACAAGCTATAAGAAATTTTCCCTAAAGATTGTAGCCATTGCCAATTCAGCAATTGTCCCATCCGGTTAGCACGTGAAACTTCCAGCAAGAGTACCGCAACAATTGAACTCGCGATCGCAAAAAGTGACGAATTGACTATTCCCGCAAACACTAATATTGCAACATAAAAATAGAAAAGCAAAAGCTTCAATTCCTTACGCCATGCCCAATAAGCAAAAATACCGAGTAGAAAACTGTACCATACCGGTAAAAATATTGTTGCCCTACCCTCATATCTAATTATTTCGATTGCATAGAAAGCAGCAATAATAGCACAGGGAATAAATAGAAAAGCTCTGCCTCGATTAGTACTCCAACGAGAATCTATCCATTGGACTAACCAAAAAAGGATGCCAAATAGCAAATAGGATTGAACTTCCAAACATAGTGTCCAGTAAACATCATTTACATGATGCAGTTTGAAAATATCCTGTAGGTAAAACAAATGCGCTATTAATCTTGGAACAGATAGAGGGTATCCCAAGGGTGCAAATTCTTCGCTCTTAGCGTATGCAGCAATAAAACCAATAGCCAGTGTCGCCAGAATAGATAAGTAGTAAGTAGGACTGAGTCTGACTAAACGACGCAGAACAAAATTTTTGAACCAGGCAAAGTTAAATTGAGTATTTTTTAACGAATGAGCAATTAAAAAACCGCTAATTACGAAAAAGATAGGCACACCCAAATGACCTTTTTCAAACACTACATATACAAACCATTTGGGTAAGGTATTAGTAAATTGAGAAATAGTCTTATCAGGATCTATTACTGAATGAAACAGAATAACCCATAAAGCTGCCAAAGCACGAAGCCCATCGATAAAATGAAAATGTACTCTAGGTTTTTTCGTAGCCGTTTTCAACAATGCTTTTGATTCCATTGGCATATCAAATTACTTCGTATAAATAAAACAAGTGTTGCTACTTAAGTATAATCATCATATTTAAAAAATAGTTAGTAATAATAAACACAATATCTTTTACCTATATAGAAAAGTAATGTATTTTAACTGACTGTTCAACGCCCTTTTTCCTCTTCGCCTCAGCCCCTCAGCCCCTCAGCCCCCTCCGATGTGTTAAGCAAACAGTATTGAGAATTGTTCCACCAGAATTAGTCAAAAGTAGAAAATATTATATTGCTAAGTAAGTATTATTACTATTCTTTGGTGTAAAATTGACACTTGCGTTATCGAGTTATAATTAATACTTATATCTTCTCAAATATTCAGCAACTTTCAGCGAATATCTTCATAAAACCGCTTGAGATACTTAGCATCAACACCTATTCCCCAGAGAAACCCAATATATAGATAAATTGCATTTGCTTTGGGGGCACCCCAACGTGCTACCCTACGATCGGAACTTTGCACTACACGGTTTAACATGCAGATTCTTCCCTTGCGCGCAATTTTTCGGCACAAATCTCCATCTTCCATAATTGGTAGCGCTTCATCAAACCCACCGCAATCCCAAAAATCATTGCGACGACAAAACATTACTTGATCGCCAAACAACAAACGCAAACCTTTGAAAAACAGATGAGGTCGAAAAATCAATGGTGCGTAATAAGTTTTAAGATAATTATGTAGTGAAGTAACCCAGCGAGTAGTTTCAGAACCAGTCATCAAAGAAATAAACCCACCGCAAGCAACTGTTGAGTCTGCTAAAGTTTTATTAATTAAAGTAATTAAGTCATCGGGTACGATAGTATCTGCATGAAGAAAACATAAGATATCTCCAGTAGCCTCTTTCGCCCCATAGTTCATTTGTACCGAACGTCCGCGATGCTGAGATTGAAGAATCTGTGTTTTTATCCTTAAAGAAGTTGAAGAAAAAGATTCAATACCAGATTTTGCGATTATTAGAGTTTCATCTTCGCTGCCACCGTCAACCACTATAATTTCTTGGGGTGGTGGTGAAAGTAGAGCCAGTTGACGCAAGGTTCTACCCAAGCTCGTTTCTTCGTTAAAAGTAGGAATAATTATAGAAACTGAAGACATTAACTATCAACCATCGGATAAATTTAATTACTCAATGCCCTATGCCCAATGCCCTATTCCCTGATAGAAGCATGATACTTTGATTTGAGCAATTTTCCCCAAATAAAATTGTAAGGATGAACAATTTCTACTTGACGGTTATCTTTAAAAATTGGCTTTCCCCGATTAACCCACTGAAAAATACCACCACTCAAATTAAAAACATTTTCATATCCTGCTCGTTGAAGTTCTTGAGCAACCTTAGCGCTACGATAGCCTACAGAACAGTAAACTACAATACGGGTATTTAAAGGGACTTCTGAAAATCCTGCAATACCTGAATTATTAGCTTCCATTGGTTGTGCCGATTTTATATGACTGACTATGTATTCTTCCTGAGAACGTGCATCTATAATTAGTGGTATTGAAGAAATTTTTTCATCTAACCATAGACTGAATTTTGGAATACTTACTGATTTGACTTTCGGAAAATTAACTTTGATGAGCAACTCAAGGAAGTAAAACATTTATCAGTTAGCAGTTAGCAGTTAGCAGTTAACAGTTAGCAGTTAACAGTTATCAGTTATATCTTAATTTCCTGTTACCAAATTTTAAATCAGCAGGGAGAAAATTTCGTTAAATTACGACTATACAATCATAGGTGTAATTGTTAACTATTATGATAATAGACAGTTTCAGGGCTAAATTACGTAAGGAAGCGCAACTTTGGCGTGATGAAGGAATAATACAGGATTCTCAATACGAACAATTATCCCAAAGGTATCAGTTTGATAGTTTAGATAATGTTGCTCAAGATAGATTTATTTTTATTTTGATTGGAGTCGGTTGTATACTCGTAGGCTTGGGAGCAATTACTTTTGTCGCTGCGAATTGGCAAGCATGGTCTCGTGAAGTAAAGTTAGTTTTATTATTAAGTTTATTTTTCGCAACAAATATTATTGGTTTCTACTTGTGGAGAGAACCTGTATTCGATAATGCGGGTAAAAAACGACGGCAGCGTAAGCGAATATTTGGACATGGTTTACTGCTTTTAGGGGCTCTACTTTTAGGGGCAAATATGGCGTTTATGGCGCAAACATTCCACATTAGCGGTTCCGATTATCAACTGTATTTATTTTGGGGAATTGGGGTTTTAGTAATGGCTTATGGCTTGCGCTTGGCTTCTTTAGGGGTGTTTGCTTTTGTCTTGATTAACATCGGTTATTTTATCGGATTAGGAAGATTATGGACTAATTTGTATGAATTGTCTTTATCAACATTAGTATTGGAACATATGCCAATTCTTTGGTTGGGGCTATTTATTCCCTTAGCCTATATCTGTAAGTCGCGATGGATTTTTGCATTATCTACAATTGCTTTTGCAATCTCGCTACAATTTAATCTAGGTAAATATTACGGAACAACTTGGATAATTTCTTTTGCTTTTGCACTACCAGGAGCATTATTGTGGAGTTACGACGATTTACTTTTTCCTAAAGTTAATCAAAGATGGTTTCAATCGGTTGCGCGTAATGTAGCCCTGTTATTTTTCAGTGTTTTATTCTATATCCTTTCTTTCCGGTTATATTGGCGATTTGCTGATTATTTTAACGAAAACAATTCCATATCAAACTTATTTTTATTTATAGATTTGCTGATTATTACGGCTTTAAGCCTATATCAATGGTTTAATTTACTCCGTCCAAAACGTAATCGTCAGCTTCAAATCATCGGCATCAATAATATTACAATTGCTATATTTGTAATAATGGCTGCTTTGGCACCAATTTTAAAACAAAATATTGGTGAAATGTGGTTTTTAGCAATTTGTGTTTTTAATATACTGTTAGCATTATTAGCTTGCGGAATGATTCGTCAAGGATTGGAATCTAATCAAAGACGGGCTTTTTGGGGAGGAATGATTTTATTAACGCTGCAAATTATTACCCGAATGCTGGAATACGATACAGCCTTATTACTTAAATCTTTAGTTTTCGTTTTATGCGGAGTTGCTGTTATTGGTGCAGGATTGTGGTTTGAACGTCATTTGTCAGTGAGCAGTACCATGACAGTGAACAATGAACAGTGAACAGTTATCAGTACCATGACAGTGAGCAGTGAATAACCTATTTATTTAAGAACTAAGAACTACTTACTCTCAAACCGCTTTTAAATTACCCCCTCTTCTCCAAGCCACTTGCAAATTTAGGAAACCTGGTGCTTTACTCGGCTCCTCGAACTTAATAGGTAATCTTTTGTCATGAAAGGAGTAACAAGTAACAAGTAACAAGTAACAAGTAACAAGTAACAAGTAACAAGTAACAAGTAATAAGTAATAAGCAATAAGTAACAAGTAACAAGTAACAAGTAACAAGTAACAAGTAACCACTAACCACTAACCACTAACCACTAACAACTAACAACTAACAACTAACAACTAACAACTAACAACTAATCATGAAATCTCAACCTTTTCCAGATGAATCGTCAGAAAAAGAACTTATTCCCGATTTTAAGGGAGATTCGTTTCCAAGGAATAAACCAATTCCAATTTTTAGATTTGTAATACCTTTATTAATCCAAGCTGGTTTACTTTTCTCGATACCAGCGCAATCAGCTTATACTTACTTTACGGGTAGAACTGTAATTTTACAAACCGTACCTGTAGACCCTTATAGCTTATTAACAGGTTATTATCAAATTCTCAATTATGATATTTCTACACGAAGTACTTTAGAAAAACTCCCCGGCAGCAAAGACATATTAAAAGATGGGAAAAGTTTTTATGTAATCCTCCAAGAAGTTAAATCAACTAAGGAGGAAATTCCCAAAGCATGGAAACCAGTGGGTTTAAGTTCAAAAAATCCCGATTCTCTTCCAGAGAATCAAGTTGCTTTAAAAGGTAATTATAAATATGGACGAGTTAAATATGGTTTAGAACAATATAATATGCCAGAAGACCAACGCAATCAAATTAACAAAAATATATCTCAAGCAAGACGAAGCGTAACAGAAAGAGATAAACAACCTATCGTAGTGGAAATTAAAGTTGATTCCCAAGGTAAATCAGTACCTGTAAGCATGTGGGTGAAAGAACAAAACTATCGATTTTGACAGTTATCAGTGAACAGTTATCAGTTAACTGCTAACTGCTAACTGCTAACTGCTAACTGCTAACTGTCTTCGTTACACAAATCTAATTTTGGATTTAGTTAAAACCATTGTGGCTGCTAAACCGATAAATATAGTTACCGGCAAGCCTGACTCTGGTACTTTCCTTTTAAGTGGGGGTTCATCTTTCTTGGCATAGGTGTAAGTAACAGATACTGAAGCACCAGCAAAAGTTTCAAAACCTGCTACTAGATTACCAGGACCTGTAGCTTTTGAGTTACCTATAGCTTTAACAAATAGATTAAAACTACCATCGCCAACGAAGGGGGTAAAGTCATCTGGAATAGTCAAAAGTGCTGATTCTTTTTCAGAATCAGATATTCCTGTTAGTTTTACGCCGGAAGTGCCATCAAAATCTAATACTTTATCATATGCTTCTAAATTTTGTTCAATTGATGCAGTGGGTAAAGCTACAAGTAATAAAGAACTATCAGGCTTTTTTAAACTAATTTCTGCGGCAAGATTTCCCGTAACCAAAGCTGCTTGAGCATCTCTGTTTTCTAATTCAACAGAACCCTCGACGTTACCACTCAATTCAAATAAAACGCTTTCTAATTTTCCCAAGCCACTGTCAAATTTTGGTAGGGTTATTTGTTTTTCATAATTCGTTTTTTCTAAATCAACTGAACTTTCATACTGGAGTGTAGTTGCTTGTGCTGCATTTATCGGCGCTAATATTGCAGCGAAAGCTGCCACCATAACCTTAGTTTTAGAAATGGACAGATGCATAATTATTTAACCTATATATTGTTTGCGTTTTTATGATTTTTTGTTCAACGCACCCTTGTTTCTTTAAAAGAGATTAATTGAGTTAATTATTTTAAGCAATATTACTTAATCATATTCATGAAAATTTTACAAAAAAACTCCGGATATATCGAGATATATATTTTTTTTGTAAGTAAATACCCAATGATTCAAGTTGAATAGATTTAATTAGTAAAAACTTTATAAATTAACAGTTAATATTTTACAAACTTAACTGTTCCAATTAAATATATTCCTTGAAATAGTCAGTGTCTATGGTGTTTGTACTGATTTTAGAGCTTTATTATTTTTGATAATTATAGGAAGCTCCCACCAAGCAATATAAGGATATTTGTGATGTTCTTCGTGGTAGCCGAAATGATAGCAACTAATGAACGACCAAAAAAATGGACGGTAAATGCTCTGAGTGCGATGAGAATTTTGATATCCTTCTGATGGTTCTCGGTGAGGTAAATATGTTCCGAAATAAAATAGCTGAATAGAACTGAGTAGTAAGGGTATTGCCCAAAATAATATTAAGTTAATTTCTGGTATATGGAATATAATTCTTACGGAATGATAAACGATTGTCATTCCTAAAAACCGCAGCCAACTCCAATAGCGAAACATGAAATAAAAGTACCAAGAAAAGAAGTTTTTCTGTTTACCATTATGATAATCTGGGTCAAGTTTACTGGCGGGATTTTTATGGTGTTGCTGATGCCTTTTTAGTAGTTTTTTATAAGAGAAAAATGCATATAAAAATACGGCTAATTTACCAATATAATTATTGATTGCTGGATTATTTGAAAACACGGTACCATGCATTGCATCATGGCCAGTTATAAATAGTCCTGTAAACAAAAATGCTTCCCATAAAATTGAAAATATAATCAATATTTTATGAGTTTCGGCAATGTTGATATTGGTCAATATTCCTAGACTAATTGCCCATGCGGCTATAATCACAAAAGCAATTATTAATCCGATATAAGCTTGACTAGATTGAATAAATTGTCTCAGTTTATTTGGCAATATATCGATTAAGAATGAAGTCATAAAGATAATAATAAGCTTTGATTCCCGAAAATACTCTTAGAGTCAAGGGAAGGGTAATAGAAAAATTCCAAATTAGTATACTGAGTTATTTTCAATAATTAAATATCTATAGACTACATTTCATCACTTTTTTGTAATGATTAAATAGAAGGAAAATTAGCTTTATTTCTTCTATTTACATTACTGAACTATAATTTAATTCCAGTTAAATCCTAAAATCCTGTTGGTATTAGAAGGGTATCAATGAAGTGGATGATACCGTTAAGTACTTAGGCAACTCGAAATTGCTCAAAAATTGCGATCGCGCAATCTCGAACAATCTTTTCAAGCTGTTGATAGAGCAAAATTCTGGCTAGACAATGTATTGAAGATATCAGTCAAACTTTAATCAAATGCGTCATATTATGTCCGGTTAAACAGTTATCATATCTGGGGAGGCTGAGTAATGAGTAATGAGTAATAGATTATATTACTAATAACCGCTATCTTTTCAATAGGGTTATATCGTAAGTAATTAACCGGACTTGGTATCAATCCGATTTTACCTCAAAGCTGCTTTACCTTCCCTGATGTAACAGCTACGACAAAATTCACAATTAAAAGTTGTAATTTGCTTAGGCACAAAAAGGAATATAGGAAAGTTTGTCAGTAATCTTAATGTTGGGTTAAGACACGATAAATTTAGATTCTCGTTAATAGCATCAATTCATTTTCCTGTCTAACCCAACCCACCGTGCTTAGAGGATGTTTGGGAAGTCATAAATACAACCACAAATTTTTAGATCCCCCTAAATCCCCCTTAAAAAAGGGGGACTTTTACTCCCTTTTATAAGGGGGAAGGGGGGATGAACCGATAATGCCGGTTAAAAACGATACTTTTCAAACAACCTCTTACTGTTAACTGTTAACTGTTACCTGCTAACTGATGCTACTCAATAACCAAATTAAAAGGTAAACGAGCATACACACCTGAAGGGTCACTCATATTTTGTACGGCTGCTATTTCTGCTTTTAATTTCTCAAATTCAACTGTCAAAGGATGATTTGATTCGAGCAAATGTTTGCTCTTGCTACTTTTAAAAACAGTTTGAGTTTCTTCTGAAACTTTACCAAAAAATCTGTCGCTAAAACTGCTAGCTTTGGGATACTCTTGTAATTGCCATTTGTCACCTAACTTTGCTTCTGTTGCAGCATATTCGATAGCTGCATCTAAACCACCAATTTCATCCACCAAACCAATGTCTTTTGCAGTTTTACCAGACCAAATTCTTCCTTGAGCAATTTCTGCAACCTTCGCTTGGGGTAAATTTCTACCTTTAGCTACTTTATCTAGAAATTTACGATAAATTCGGTTGACACTACTTTGGAAAATAGCTAATTCTGCTTCCGATTGGGGACGAGTTGTAGTTCCAATATCGGCATATTTTCCTGTTTTAACGCTATCCCAGGTAATACCGTTGTCGTTAGCTAATTTTTGGATGTTGGGTATGCTACCAAATACACCAATCGAACCCGTAATCGTATTTGGTTCGGCAAAAATGCGGTTGGAATCTACAGCTATCCAATAACCACCAGATGCCGCTGTATCGCCCATCGATACGACAACTGGCTTCACATCGCGAGTTAATCTAATTTCTCGCTGAATGATTTCTGATGCAGTGGCGCTACCACCGGGAGAATTTACCCGCAAAACTACCGCTTTGACATCTTTATCTTGACGCAGACGGCGGAAAATTTTAGCAAAGCGAGTTCCTCCGATTTCTCCACTGTCACCATCGCCGTTAACTATACCACCCTCTGCATAAACTACCGCTATTTTATTTTCAGAATTTCTTTTACTCAAACTTTTATCGGCAATTTGAGCGTATTCATCTATATCAATTTGTTTAAAGGATTTTTCTTTACTGCCAGTTTTGGTGAACTTTTTTAGTTCTGTAACTACTTCATCAAAATATGCTACTTTATCCACCAAACGGTTGGTTTTAGCTTCATCAGGCTCTAAAATACCTTTAGTATCAGCAATTATTTGTAGCTGCTGGGGAGTCATTTTACGACTTTTACCTACAGTACCGCGCCATTCACCCCATAAATCGTTCAATAATGTTTGAATTTGCTCGCGATTTTCTGGACTTAATTGTTTTAAAACCAAAGGCTCAACTGCACCTTTGAACTTTCCTACCCGAACAATCTGCACTCCAACACCAAACTTTTCCAAAGCTCCAGCTAAAAACATCGGTTGCGAACTCAAACCGTTAATTTCCATTCCTCCGTAAGGATTAACCATAACGGTATTCGCCACCGAACTGAGATAATATTCTTTTTCACCCCATCCCACACCGTAAGCAACAACTTTTTTACCAGAATCGCGAAATTTTCCTAATGCCTTACGAATCTCCTTAAGAGTTGCAAAACCCGCCCTTCCCGCTCCCGAAGAGTTTCTTGCATCCAAATAAACCCCAACAATTCGCTTATCAGTACGAGCTTTTTCCAAAGCATCTAAAACCGAACGTAATGTCATCTGCTTCTGATAATTACCCGAAATTGCTTGCTGTAAGACTAAACTGGAATCGGGTTTTGCATCGGTAATTTTAGTTGATAAATCAAATACCAACATTGAAGAATCTTTTACTTTTGGTCCCGAATCTGAAGAAGCAGCAGCAAAAACTAGTAAAAATAATCCTACAGTACTTATACCTCCAAAAATAAACAGCCCTAACAAACTTCCAATTAAGCTAGCAAAAGTTTGTTTAATAAAATTACCCATATTATCCCCGGTTCTAACTAATAAATATTTACGCTTAACTATATTGTAAAAACTGTAGTGGCGCATAAGCGTATAAGCACAACTACCCAATCAAAATTTTTCTCCGTGCATTACTTCATATTTCAAAAACTATCCTTGATGATTTAGCTTCTATTTCTAATGTCTCCTAAAAATATTGTTCCTAACACCGAAAAAATGCTCAATAATTGAGATATGTAATTATCCAACTGCTTTTTGTAAACTATCAGAATGTTTAAGTTGTTCTAGTGTAGCGTTACCAGTACAAAACAGTACGGTGCTAATTTCCGTAATTAAAACTTGCGCTAAATCGTAAAGCGTAGCTTCCGATGATGTTGCAGCTTGCAAAAACGGCATTGCCAATCCAGCTAAATCCGCTCCCAACGCAACAGCTTTTGCCACATCCAACCCATGACGCAAACCTCCCGAAGCAATCAAAGGTATCTCCGGTGCGATCGCGCGGATTCCGGTGATGCAGTCAGCCGTTGGTACCCCCCAATCAGCAAAGGTTCTACCCAAACGCCGCTGTAAAATATTATCAGCACGCTCGCTTTCCACCAAAGCCCAGGAAGTGCCCCCCGCACCAGCCACATCAATCACCGCCACTCCAACACCAATCAGCTTATGAGCCATTTTCGCCGAGATGCCATTACCGACTTCTTTAACAATTACTGGCACCGGTAATTTATTGCATAAAGTGGCAATTTTGTCCAATAGTCCACGGAAATTAGTATCGCCATTAGGTTGAATGCATTCTTGTAAAGGGTTGAGATGTAAAATCAGCGCATCAGCTTCAAGAAGATCGACAACTCGCAGACATTGATCCAAACCGTAACTGTAATTGAGTTGAACCGCACCCAAATTAGCAAACAATAGTATATCTGGAGCATACTTACGAACTGCAAAAGTATGGTCAACTTGGGGATTCTCTACCGCAACTCGTTGAGAGCCGACACCCATAGCCAACCTGTAATGTTGAGCAACTTTAGCTAAACGACAATTAATAGTTTTAGCTTCTTGGGTTCCCCCAGTCATCGAAGAAATTAGCAACGGTGCATTCATCGATTTTCCTAAGAACGTCGTACTGATGTCAATTTCGGAGCGGTCAATTTCTGGTAGACAACAATGGTCAAAACGATATCTTTCCAAACCATTAGTAATTTGACGACATTGAACATCTTCCTCCAGACAGATGCGAATGTGGTCAGCTTTACGAGATTCAGTTGCTGCGGAGTAATCTGTAGAAATCTTCACGGTGGAGACTGGGATTAATATTAACTGCTATTTTTTCAGTCTCCGGTATTTTGGGATTTTTTGGAGTTAATTACGCCCCTTTTTAACAATTCGCAATTCGTAATTGGGGATGGGGGATTGGTAATTGGTAATTGGTAATGGGTAATTGGTAATTGGTAATTGGTAATGGGTAATTGGTAATTGGTAATTGGTAATTGGTAATTGGGGATTGGTAATTGGTAATGGGTAATTGGTAATTGGTAAGCCCTCAGACTGAAAGTCTGGGGCTACAATTACGAAGTCCACCTGCGTGGACTAGATTTTTTTACAGAGTATACTGAGAGAGTTTTTTGCAATATATATCCTGACTTTTCAAAAATCCTGTAATAAAAAATCTGTCTCTAAGCTTATCTCAGTTAACTTTAGTAATGAATCGAGGTAGCTGTTATAGAAAGGCGTATCAGTCTGTTTTTCTATAGTTCCAAACCAAATACCATCCCCGTATTCGACATCAACTAATTCGTATCCTTGATCCCAGAATTCTTGACCAGTTGTTAGAAGTTCATCAAAAGTGCTTCCAGAGACATAACCACTGTTAATACTATAATCTTGTTGAAAAACTCCAAACCAGATACCGTCACCGTATTCAACATCAACTAAGTCATATCCTTCTTCCCATCTTCCTGAAATATATTGTTTGAATTTATCAATACTAGTTGCAGTGTTATAACCACCAGTACCAGGAACTTTTCCAAAAACCCCAAACCAAGTACCATCGCCGTATTCAACATCAACTAAGTCATATCCTTGATTCCAATTCCATACTTCTGAAATATCTTCTGTAAGTTCGGTAAGACTGGTTGAGATGCTATAAGTATTAGCACCATAATTTTGTTCAAAAGTTCCAAACCAGACACCATCCCCGTATTCAACATCAGTTAAACGATATCCTCCTTGCTCCCACTGCTGTTTAACAGTTTCTGTAAGTTCCTCAGCACTGCTTACAGCTATAAAACCACTATTACCAGGTGTGTCTTGATAAGTTCCAACCCACTTACCATCACCATAGGCAACATCAACTAAGTTATATCCTTGACTTAAATCTTCTAAAACGCTTTCTTCAAATTCCAAAATATTTTCACGAATAGTGTACGCATTATTAGACATAATGATTTCCCTGCAAAAAAAAATAGTTGGGTATTTTGTCAAATCTTGACGGAGTATAAAGAAGCTCTTTTAACTCTCCAATTGTTTATCAGGATTTTATAAACTTTCTACGAAAACGAGAATGTTTTTTTATGCAGTATTAATTACTTGTAGTTAGGAATATTAAGTATTATGTATTTAGAAGATTGAATTATAAATTTACTTGATAATAGAAGGTTAGGCTCAGTTAGACCTATAAAGCTCCGCTGTAACGAGTAGAAGAAAAAGATTAGTAGGGTAATGGGCGATCGCCACATCTACAAACACCTTCTCCTAGATAAAACAGAACTCACTCTGCGTACCTCTGCGCTTACCTTTGCGCTCCTTTGCGTTTAAATTAAAAATTGATCTAATTTGAAATGTTACCTTAAAGACTGCCTTCCCATCCTTCAACAAAATGCTGCTAACCATCGCTACCACCCACCAACCAGCCACCGACTTGGGTTATCTTCTACACAAACATCCAAATCGCTGTCAATCGTTTTCACTTCCTTTTGGAGAAGCACATGTTTTTTATCCAGAAGCAAGCAAAGAAAAATGTACGGCAGCTTTATTATTAGATATTAATCCGGTAAAATTAGTCAGAAAAAGAACTCTGACGCTAGATGCTTATGTAAATGACCGTCCCTACGTAGCTTCTTCATTTTTCAGCGTGGCGATATCTCAAGTATTTGGTACGGCTTTGGGTGGACGTTGTAAGGATAAGCCGGAGTTAGTAGAAACTGCGATACCGCTAGTAGCAAAAATATCAGTTTTACCTAGTCGTAGTGGTGAAAATTTTCTACGAGAATTATTTGAACCTTTGGGTTATCAGGTAAGTTTGCAAAATTATCCTTTAGATGAAACTTTCCCAGAATGGGGAGAAAGTAAATATTTCACGGTTGAATTAAAAAACACTTTACCGCTTTCACTTTTACTCAGCCATCTTTATGTTTTAATACCAGTTTTAGATAATAACAAACACTATTGGGTAAACGAAGAAGAAGTAGAAAAACTATTGCGTCATGGGGAAGGTTGGTTAAAGAAACATCCATTAAAAGAAGAGATTACCAAACGCTATCTCAAACGTCAGTATCGTTTAACTCGTGCAGCTTTAGCGCAACTAACCGAACCCAACGAACCAGATCCCGATAGTGCTGAAGAAAATCATGACAAAGAAGAAGCAGCAGTAGAAAAACCCTTAAGTTTAAATCAACAGCGGTTGAATTCAGTAGTAGCAGCTTTAAAGCAAAATAATGCTAAAAAAGTTGTAGATTTGGGTTGCGGACAAGGTAATTTGCTTAAAATACTTTTAAAAGATAATTACTTTGAACAAATTACCGGAGTAGACGTTTCCTATCGCTCTTTAGAAATTACCAAAGAAAGATTAGATCGTTTGCATTTACCCCGCAATCAATGGCAAAAATTACAGTTAATTCAAGGTAGTTTAACTTACAGAGATAAACGCATTACCGGATACGATGCCGCTGCCGTAATTGAAGTAATAGAACATCTTGATTTATCCAGATTGAGTGCATTTGAAAGAGTTTTATTTGAGTTTGCAAGACCGCAAATAGCAATAGTAACCACACCAAACATAGAATACAATATTAAATTTGAAAATCTACCAGCAGGGAATTTACGTCATAAAGACCACCGCTTTGAATGGAAAAGAGCAGAATTTCAAAAGTGGGCGAAAGACGTAGCAGAAAACTTTAGCTATAAAGTAGAATTTGAAAATATAGGAGAAGAAGATTTGGAAGTTGGTTCCCCCACACAAATGGCGATTTTTTCAGTTAACAGTTAACAGTGAACAGTGAACAGTTAACAGTGAGTAGTTAACAGTAAATAATTATCAATTATCGAAAAAATGTGTAGAGACGTAGCAGTGCTACGTCTCCCTGAATTTTGATTTATAACGAAAACCTAGTCAAATAACATCAAAAGTTACAAATGATTACAAACAACAATGAATAATGCAAGCAATTATATTCATAGGTATCCAAGGTGCGGGAAAATCAACTTTTTATCGCGAATATTTCCTTGATACTCACATCAGAATTAATCTTGATATGCTCAAAACTCGTCACCGAGAAAAGCTGATTTTTCAAGCTTGTTTATCAGCAAAACAAAGATTCGTTATAGATAACACTAATCCTACATTAGAAGATAGACAACGCTACATCATCCCAGCCAAAGCACAAGGTTTTCAAGTGTTAGGATATTACTTTGATTCAAATTTAGAAGATTGCAAGCAACGTAACAGCCAACGCTCCGGTAAAAAAGTAATTCCCTTGGTAGGAATATTATCAACTTATAAAAAGCTAGTTTTACCAAGCTACAAGGAAGGATTTGATGCACTATACTCGGTAAAAACCCTTCCAGATTATTCATTTATCGTTGAGGAGTGGAATCGTGAAATTTGACGAACTAGATACTAAAATGCGGGTATTTGAAACCGCTCACGATTATTGCATATTACCAGGAATTTATATCGTAGCAAGATTAGATGGACGGGGTTTTACTCGGTTAACAAAAGATGTGCATAAATTTAAAGCTCCCTACGACGAAGGTTTTCGTGATTATATGTTAGATACTGTAGAGCATTTAATGAATTGTGGGTTTGATATTATTTATGGTTATAGCCAAAGCGATGAAATTTCTCTACTTTTTAGCTTAGAAGATGAAACATTTAATCGCAAAACCCGCAAACTCAATTCAGTTTTAGCAGGTGAAGCTAGCGCCAAATTTTCCTTACTTTTAGGAGATATGGGTTGTTTTGACTGTCGGATTTCTCAACTTGCCAATATTCAACAGGTAATAGATTACTTTCGGTGGAGACAGCAAGACGCTCATAGAAATTCTCTTAATGCTCACAGCTATTGGTGTTTGCGTGGAGATGGAGAAACAGCCCGTAAAGCTACCAGTATTATGGATGGTTTATCGGTAGCTGCTAAAAACGAATTATTATTTCAACACGGAATTAACTTTAATGAATTACCCAACTGGCAAAAACGTGGTTTGGGTTTGTATTGGGAAGAATATGAAAAAAAAGGATATAACCCTGTTAAAGATGAAACTGTTTTTACAAAAAGAAGACGAATAAAAAGGGAATTGGATTTACCAATGAAAGATGATTATAGTCAGTTTATTGGGAAAATTATTGGTTATTGAAATTATTGTAATTCTATATAATTTATAAATTTTGATATAAATTTGAAATAATAGTGAATAGCGATTAATAGATTCGGTTAATTACTTATAAAATATTGACTGACAAAAGTGGAGTTAGGGGGAGGAGCAGCCCTTGATTGAAGGGCATTCCAGGTAAAATTATTGTTCTGGATTGAATGGTAAAGAGGAGTCTTGTAAAATTATCAACAGCTTTCCATCCTTATTTTTGATATATCCAAAGCTGAACTCGACTTTAGTTTCTTCACCAGTTTTAGCATCGGTGAAATAGTAATTTCCCATAGCTAAAGCAGTTTTACAATTCAGGCTAAATGCTGCGTTTTCAAATCGAACACTGCTCCAAGGCTGAAGAGCAAACCCCGTATCTTCTGGGATATCACCTCCAACAAAGTAGGATAAAGCATCTTCTTCTGTTAAACGGAACTGCTGTTCAGATGCTAGGGTTGGTTTAAATAAAACATTACCCTCATCATAAGCATATAGATTATCAACAGTTTCTTCTGCTAATCCTTTAAAATCTCCCCCATTCTGGTTTGCCTTGCCGATGGCAACAATCGCATTACCCCAAGTGTTTTGAGCTTTGATTATTTCTTTGCGAGTAATACATTTCCTTGAGCGATTATACCATTGTTCTCTATCTCCAGCTAAAGCAGCATCTTCAAGATAATTCGCACTCAAGATTGCTGTTGCAGCCAAAACTGAACCTAATCCAACTGATTTAAATAGCTTCATGATTTAATTGACAAACAAATATTATTTTATGAATCCATATTTTTGCAATTTCAACATAACCGAAGAATAAAATTCACTGGTTATTGACACTCCCCCGGCTGGAAGACGGGAGTGACTCATAAATCAACTCCTCTAATCTCCTATGATGAAATACAAACACTGCTTGATTCGAGTTGTTAACAATAGTTGTCTAAAAACTGCGTTGTAAAGTCTTTAGACAACAATTGCTATTAAAAGTTAAACAAAACTAAACTGACTGGAGTTATCTAAACTCAAATTATCAGCAGAGATACCTGCAACAATGCCAATTAATTCTGGACTTTCACCATCATTTAAAAAGATACCTGTTCCCGACTGTAAACCCTGTGGAGATGCACCAAGAGAATAATCGCTTGCAGAACCAATTAATTGGATAATATCCTGATTTTGAAAGTCTGCAATTACTGCATAGTCATTAGTTCCAGCACTCGAAGTGTCGTTGTCATTATAGAAAACAGTTTTAGTGCCATCTAAAAGTTGTCCGGCTAAAACAAATGTATCGTTACCATTACCACCTGTTAAAACATCCACTTCTCCCGTACCAAGTCCTTGAGTAGGATCGGGTGTACTTCCAAATAAAGTATCGTTACCTTGATCGCCAAAAACTTCATCGTTGCCTGATTCACCAAAAACTAGGTCATCACCAGCGCCACCATATACTGAATCGTTCCCTGATGCACCACCGAATACTTGGTCATTATCTGCACCTCCTCTTACTTCATCATCTCCGGTATTACCCGTCATCAAATCTTCACCACTTCCACCGAATAATTGGTCATTCCCCGGACCACCAGCTAAATTGTCTTGTCCTTCACCTCCACGAAGAACATCATTCCCCGAGATGTTACCAGCAATATCGTCACCTGCTAGATTGTCATTTCCCTTTCCGCCGAGAATAGTATCATCTCCAGCTTCACCAAGTAAGTTATCGTTATCAGCGCCTCCCTGAAGGGAATCATCTCCAGAACCACCTGAAATTAAATCGGTTCCACTTCCTCCTAGAACCGTATCATTACCACCTTCAGCAAGTACAAAATCATCTCCCTGACCCAGTTGAACAGTGTCATTACCATCACCAGCAAATATATTATCGTTACCAGCTAAACCTCTGATTAAATCATCGAGGGGAGTACCCACAAGCTGGTCTCTACCTGCTGTACCATTAATATTCGCCATGTTGCTTAAACCTCTTTTTTCTCAAAAATTGTGGCAATTCTACGCTCTGCTAAAAATTTTTATTGATTATTAAATAAACCTTTTTAGTATTTGAGCGAACAATCTTAGCCTAAAAGATTTTGCTCAATTACACAAGCCAATTTAAGTAGCTTAAGGCGCGTTTTAAGCTTGTACTAAATACGACATTTTTTCAAATGTAAAAAAATATCAATAATTTCATTGTGGTAAATACTTGTATTTTTTTCTAAATCATTTAGTTAGTATTAAATATTGAAGTATGAAAGTATTTATACAGCATTTTTACATTGATTATTATCAATAATTGTACAATATACATACAAATGCTCTCTATTTTATCAATTTTATTATCTATCAAGTTATTGCATAAAATGCTATATATGTGTTGTTATTAACAATTGTTTTTTTCTGTATTTAATTTTTTATGGGTCTATAATTTTCCGTGATGTGGTAAAAAAAATTATTATTCAATCAATTACTTGAATATTTAATTTTAGTTAATTGACACAATAAAATATACGAATTATTTTTTTCACAAAATTACCAGAAAATGTAATTTATTTTCCAGAAGCATAAATCCATTAGAATGAAATAAAAATAAGAATATCTAAATATAGCAATCTTAGATGAGTAGTGAGAAACTACTGAGCTTTATTGAAACAAGTAAGTTAAATTTTTAATTGTTTATTTGACGCTAAGTTAAGCTTTACGAGGATAAAATGGATTAATACTTAGCTTAATAAACACCTAAAATAGCTTACGTAATTTCTCATATATGATTTAGGATTGCTATAGCGTAGGATTGCTATAGCGGTTGCAATATTTTTTGATTTAGATTTTCATTTTAATAGCTACGCTACATTAAAACTGCAAGATATGAGCGCCCCTAGAGGGGAAATCAAAATTCAAAAGTACTAAATTTCCCTGCCAACACATAAAGCTTTACTATGTAAGCATTTGAAAATGTGTTAGTTAAAAGTGTCCCAAAAGAAGAAGGCGTTGCTTAATCAAGCTATAAATTACATTTGCCTGCCAGATTGTATTAAATACGAAACCTGTGTAGAAACATAGCACTGCTACCTCTGGAAAATGTGAAATCATCATTTCATCCGCATGATTAAGCAACGTCAAATTTTGAGTTTCTTAAGCGCTATAAAGCTTTAAATCTTACATCATCGCGAATTTTGTCAAAATATGACTCATTTCTTACCTTTTCACGGAATTCTTTGGGGTTAATATTTATCGCTTTTTTTAGATTTTCGATTGCTAAATCTATTTGATTTAAAGCTACATAACAGCAAGCTTTGTCATATAAGATATTTGCTTGATTTGGACGCAAATCTAAAGCTTTGTCGAAAAATAAAATTGCTTCTTCATTTCTTTCCAATTTATGCAGTACTGAACCGTAAACTTTCCATGCCAAGTCATAATTTGGATTAATTTCTATTGCTTTATTCAAGGCTGTAATCGCATCTTCATTCATTCCTAATTTATGAAGTGTATAGCCTCTAAAGCAATGTGCGGCATAGTTTTGCTCATCAATTTCTATGACTTTATCAAAAGCCACAATTGCATCTGCATATCTTTCTGATTTACCTAGTGCTGTCCCTAGCCGATTACGAACTTGGCAATTTTGTGGTTCTAATTTTAAAACTTGATTAAAGGTGTCAATCGTATCTTCCAACTGCCCTAAACTATACAGTATCTCAGCCTTTCTACACAAAGCTTCTGGGAAATTTGGCTGAATTTCGATTGCCTTATCAAAACAAATTAAAGCCGATTCAAATTTTTCTAAATCAAATAAAGCAATACCTTTGTGATACCAAGCTAAATCTAAATCTTGCTTATATTCAATTGCTTTATCGAAGCACAAAATGGCATCCTCTAATTTTTCTAGTTTCGATAGAGCACAACCTTTCTGATACCAATAATTTGCATAATCTGGCTGAATTTCGATTGCCTTATCAAAACAAATTAAAGCTGAATCAAATTGTTCTAAATCAAATAACGCAATACCTTTGTGATACCAAGCTACATCAAAGTTGTGTTTAAAAAAAATTGCTTGCTCAAAGCTGGTAACCGCATCTTCTAATTTTCCTAGTTCGTACAGTGTTAAGCCTTTTTCATACCAAGCTTTAGGATAATTAGGCTTGATTAAAATGATTTTTTCAAAATTGATTAATGCTGGCTCTAATTTTTTTTGTTCCAACAGCACAATACCTTGTAATAACAAAGCTTTGAGGTAATCTGGCTGAATTTCTATAGCTACATCAAGAGATGAGAGTGCTTCTTGTAAATTCCCCAGTCTAAATAGAGTTACCCCGCGCTCATACCAAACATAATGTGAATCGGATGAATTTGTTATTGCTCTGTCAAAATCAATCAGCGCTTCTGCAAAATTTTCTAAGCCTTGTAGTGCCATTCCCCGAAAGACTAAAGCATCATAAAGATTTGGTTTAGACTCTAGAATTTGATTATAAATTAACAATGCTTCTTCAAAGCGCTGTAATTCTATAAGAGTCACCCCTAAATGATGTAAGCCTTGCCAATTTTCAAATGATTTCATTTTAAATTTGAAAATGTATGATGTAAAAAGATATACATTGTTTTTTAAATTAAATACTACATTTATAACAGATATCAATTTCATATTCTATAATGCAAACGCTACTTAATAAAATCAACATATTTGCTAATACTTAAGATATAAAAAAGTGAAGAATTCAGAAAGAAAATATGAAATATGCTTGGAAGTCGAACAGTATGAGATAAAAAACAGATAAACATTGTGATGAAGAATACAGCAATGCAATAATAATTTTCTCCAACAGTCTCAAAATATGTCTTAATATTTGCAGCAAACAATATTTTCAAAACAATATTAATCAACTTGATTGGATAAATGAGGAATTCGCTATCTTGCCAGACGTGATATAGCATTTCTAAATCATTTGTGAGATTAGAGAAACCCGGTTTTTTCAAAAAACCGGGTTTTTGGCAGTTATCTTTTTCACAACTCATATACGATTCCTATAGTGAAGAATTATGAAGCAGACTCAATCAGGAAAGCTATTATAAACTTAATTGAAAAACAAAATTTTCTTGAAGTAAGAGGTTTTCCTTCTATCTAATAGTGCCAATAACATTTTATCAAAACCTTTGGGCTTAAAACCCCATCCAATTACCTCTCCCTCTCTCCCTCACTCCCTCACTCTTTATTACCTATTACCTATTACCCAAATTATGCAGTAGGTGCGGCTTCTCGTCCGGCTTTAAGTAATGCCATAAATGTACTTACACAAGCCAGTCAACATGGTGTTGAAGTTGACTCGTTGTTAAATAAATTTCAAGAACGTCAGCAAATGGCAAACCAATATGTAGATGCTTATCGTCGCTACTGTTGGCAAGTTAACAATATTTCCGATATCAAACTCGCACCATTTCATATTTTAGCTACAGAAGATGCAGTACATATCGACAAAAAACATTCCTGGCACATGGAACAAGCTGCGATTTTAGAAACAGCCAATCCCCAACTATTAATGGCTACTAATTACAAAATTATAGATTTAAATGACCCCAGTAGCGAAGCAGAAGGAACCCATTGGTGGGAAGAAATGACAAGCAAAGGTGGTGAAGGGATGGTTGTTAAGCCCATGGAATTTATCGTCAAAGGTAAACGGGGAATTTTGCAACCAGCAGTGAAATGTCGCGGTAAAGAATATCTGCGGATAATTTACGGAGCAGAATATACTACTGAGGAGAATTTAGAACGATTGAGAAAACGGGGGTTATCTTTGAAACGTTCCTTAGCAATGCGAGAATTTGCTTTGGGTGTGGAAGCATTGGAAAGATTTGTAAAAGGTTCCCCCTTGCGAAGGGTTCACGAGTGTGTATTTGGGGTTTTGGCATTGGAGAGTGAAGCGGTAGATCCGAGGTTGTAGGAGAGGAAATTAATTTCTTGTGATGCAGGCATTTTGCTTGCTCATGAGGATACCTTTACCGTAAAGTTATGAACAACACGGTTTAAAGCATCTTGCAAAATTTGAGTCAAACATTTAAACTCTGCTTCATATGAATTTGGGGAGACTGGGAGTATTGTGACTACACTCGCAGAACGCTATGAAATTATTGAGGAATTAGGTAGAGGTGCTTTTGGAACCACCTTTCTTGCGATGGATATCCAACAAGCAAATAAATATCTATGTGTCGTCAAAGAACTATTTCCTGAACACAAAGATCCACTAATAATAAATTTTTTTCATAAAGAAGCAGCTGTATTAAAAAAGTTAGGGAAACATCCTCAGATACCCCAGTTATTAGCTCACTTTCAAGAAGATGATAATCTTTACATTGTTCAAGAATTCGTTAAAGGACATAATTTAGGGAACGAAATAAAAACAAAAAAGCAACTCAGTGAAAGTTATGTTTATAAGTTGTTACAAGACGTTTTAGAAGTATTGTCATTCGTACATCAGCAAAAAGTAATTCATAGAGATATAAAACCTGCAAACCTGATGCGTCGAGAAGATGGCAGAATTTTTATGATTGATTTTGGTGCAGTCAAACAGCTCGAAAGTTTGATGGTTAATTCTTGTGGTGAGATAGTTACCAATATTAAAACGGTAATTGGTACGCCAGGGTATATGCCTAGCGAACAGAAGTCAGGTAAACCTCGTTTTGCAAGTGATATTTATGCAGTAGGAATGACTGCAATCGCAGCTTTAACTGGAGTTGAACCTGACGAATTAGAAGAAGATCCTCATACTGGTGAAGTTATTTGGTTAAATCAAGCACAAATCAGTTCGGATTTAGCGAAAGTAATTACCAAAATGGTGCGCCGTCACTATAGTTTACGTTATTCTTCTGCGACAGATGCATTACAAGCCTTAAACTCATTGCAACCTTTAATACCTTATGTTTCAACACCACAAGCAATATCATCAAAGCCACAAAAACAACCAACGTCAACACCAGCAGTGTCAAAGGTATTACGACAAAAACCACTCAATTTACCAAGCCAACCAACGCCGAAGCCTTTAAAAACAGCATTAACACCAACAATTCCATTACATAACACACAGAATGACTTCCCTCATCGGAAAATACTTGGATTTATTTTAGCTGGAACCAGCTTAATTACTGTTGTTTTGGTATCTATAATATTCATTGTCAAAGATATTCTTACAAGAAGGGAATTATCAATGATATATATAGCTAATACAATGAACCGTGTGCAACAATCTTACTATGCGAACAAGGAAGGATTCACTTCAAATATTCAAGATTTAAAAGGAAATATCGCATTTGATACAAATTATTACAGCCTTAAAACCGTGCCACAATCCAATGATAAAAGTGTAATTAATATCGTTCAAACTAAGAACAAAAAGCTTAGGAGTTATCTTGGGTTAAAGCCTAAGAGTTATCTTGGGTTAGTTTATGTCACTAACATAAATAAAAATATCACTACTATTGCTCAACTTTGCGTATCCAGTCAATCTTTATCTAAACCTCCTGTAATGCCCAAATTACCCCAAAATGCGAAAGAAAATACTGATATTAAATGTCCGTCGGGTTTTAAAGCTATCCAATAGCTATATACTCAACCTGACAATTAATTAAAATATTCCATGGAAAGTGTGTAGGTTGGGTTGAGGAACGAAACCCAACATTTCCAAGTTTCAGTTTTTGGGTTATGTCCATATCCACGAAAATTTAGAAGCCCGGTTTTTTCCATAAATCAGATTTATAAATTAAAATATTGTTTTGATTTGCATTTTGATAATGAAATTAATTTTTTTTTAAGTTGTCCAAAATATGAGATAAATTAAAAGAATATAAGCTAATTATTATAATGGGAATATTTGCAATTTTTTTAAAATAGAAATAGCTAGAGATTATTTTAAATACCTTTAAAATAATAATATCACGAACCGTTAATCATAAAAAAATAATTTTTTTGAGCAAATAAATATACGCAATTAAGAAAAAAATAAGTATTTATCTCATTATAAGCGGGATTATATTAAAGCAACTTGTAAATAATAAAACTGTTTACTTATTCAGTATGGATAAGTGTGTAGGTTGGGTTGAGGAAGGAAACCCAACATTTCCAAGTTGCAGTTGTTGGATTTAAACCATAACGAATTGATTACAAACACTCAAATTTCCCGCCATTCTCGCGCATCAACAAACAACGACAAATGACCAACATTTGTAGTCGCGATAATAACTTTATGTCCCTTAATTTCTTGTAATTTAGCTTGTGCAGCAAGAATTACATCTCCGTCAAGGGCTTTAGAATCTGCTGTTGGTTTACCAGCACGTCTTATTTCTGCCCATAATTGAGCAGCTAAAAGCATGACTTCTGTATTAATCGGAAGATAGGTAACAGCAGCTTTTAACTGGTTAAGACGTTTAATTCCCTTTGATTTACCAGCCCTTAACAACTCGCGTCGCACTTCATAATCGGTAATTTCTGGTAAGACTATCTCGTAACCTCTAACTGGTAAATTATCTAACCAGAGCTTACATTCTTGACACTCCACAGAACTTGCTTTTGGATTTGTCACCATTCCCAACGGGCCACTATCTAATATAATTAATTTACTCATATAGCGGTCAATTATCGATTTTCATCCAGTTTCTGCTTTAAATATTCCCAAGTTTCAGTTTGCTCTGTTTCGTCACCTTCTTCTATCCACTGCTGTGTTAATTCGCTTAATGCAATATGCTGTTGTGTAAGTCGATGATTTTCTTCTTCAGGAGTATTAGATAATTGACTATTTTTAGTAACGCTTTCACGAAACAATCGCATGATTTGCAGTAAATTAGACCAATATTCTTTAGGTGTTGCTTGAATCTCTTCTAATAGTTCTATTATTGATATTTCTGTAAAATTATGATTATGTTTATCTTTTAACTGCTTGTTAACTACAGTTTTTTCTGTCGTCATAATTACTTATCAAATAAATTGCGTATGGTTTTAATAACATTCTAAATCAATTATTTAAATTATTTTTATAGGCTACTGTTATCGCGAAGCCTAAAGCACCATAAAATTTAACCCATAAACCCCAATATTAACAACGGTGCGTTAACCGCGAAAACAGATTAATTTGTCAATATCACAATTATGTTTCGCGTAATAACACACTCTATAACTCCACTTCTCTCCGCTTCATCTCCTCCAAATTCTTGTGTATTTGGGTTGAGGTTTTGGCTTTGGAAAGTAAAGCGGTAGATCCGAGGTTGTAGGGGATTTCATGTTTTTAATTAAACCTCACCCCGCCCTACGGGCACCCCTCTCCTTAACAAGGAGAAGGGAGGAGGGTGAGGTTTCTAGTGTATTGGATTCAACTGAAAATCTTTATATTTACCGAAAAATCTCCCCAAAGCACTGCAGAAATTTAAGTAAATATCTAGAAAATTTTATCAATATTTCTTGTCAATTTATCAAATTGAATATATCGAAGAGAATTTAGAAGCCCGGTTTTTTCAAGAAATCATATTTATAAATTTAAATGTTGTTTTGATTTGCATTTTTATAATGAAATTCAAAATTTTTTAAGTTGTCCTAAATATGAGATAATTAAAAGAATAGAAAATAATTCTTATAATGGGAATATTTGCAATTTTATTTTAGCAAGCAAGCCTCCCCATTATTAAAATTAAACTTTCAACTATAATATCACAAACCGTTAATCATAAAAAAATATTTTTTTTGAGCAAATAAATATACGCAATTAATAAAAAAATAAGTATTTATCTCATTATAAGCGGGATTATATTAAAGTAACTTGTAAATAATAAAACTGTTCACTTATTCAGTATGGATAAGTTAAGGAATTACAAATGATATTAATTTTGTAATCTCAACTGATTTCTCTTCTCAAAATACTGCTGATGCTCTTCTGAAGCTAACCAATAACGAATCGCTGGTTTAATTTCCGTTACAATCTCCTTTTCATACTTCCCAGAATCCTGTAATTGCTGCTTTGAATTTCTGGCGATCGCCTCTTGCTGTGAAGTGTGAAAAAATATCACAGAACGATATTGGTCTCCCTTGTCTGCTCCCTGACGATTTAAACTTGTAGGGTCGTGAATTTTCCAAAATACTTCTAATAACTCTTCATAACTAATAGTATTGGGGTCATATTCAACTTGTGCAACTTCAGCATGTCCCGTAACTCGAGAAAGTACATCAAGATAACAGGGATTTTCAAAATGTCCCCCCATATATCCCACCGAAGTAGTAGTAACACCATTTAACCGACGAAAAGCAGCTTCTACTCCCCAAAAACAACCCGCACCAAATGTAGCTTTCATAGTTATTTTGATATTAATTCTTGTAAATCATTAATAATTAAATCTGGAATCTCCATACTTTCATTAAGCTGTTTGCCAGATTTGTTAATCCAAACAGTTGACAATCCCGCAGTTTTTGCTCCACCAACATCACGCATGATATGGTCGCCAATGTAAACTATTTTTTCACGCTCAACATCAAAGTGTTCAATTGCTTGATTAAATAATTTCGTTGATGGCTTAATCCAACCGAAATCTGACGAAAATACAATTATCTCGAATAAATCGCGAATACCAACTCGATCAAATTCTGTTAAAAATATATCTTTCTTAGACCAAATATTTGAAATAATCCCCAAACGATGAGTTTTTCCTAATTGATGCAACACTTCTACATGCTTCCCGGATATAACTCCAACTTCATGATTTGCAAAAACTTGCTCTAATAAATTTAGCTCCCTTGCTGGTAAATCTTTTGCTTGAGGATGTTTTTCTAAATAACTAATAACTGAAGGTAAACATTCATAGTAAGCAGGATTTTTACCATCAACCTTAATTTTCCTCGACACTGCAAATATAATTTGATTTACTAATTCGTCTGTCAAAAAAGTTCCGCCCAAACTGTGATAAGTAGCTGCAAAATCTTCAGAATTAAAGAAACGATAACCCCCAAACATAAAAGTGTGTCCTACGTCTAGGAGAAGAACATCAAATTTATTTATGAAACTCATTAGGCTTTTTGAGTAATAATTAGTACGATTAAGAACAATTTTCACAATAAAACGTCTCCTTCCATACTACTAGAGAGGGTTCCATACAGTTGAATGGTTTATCAAAACTGTTTAATATAAACTTTCATTTTTCAGGGGGGGATTTATGACGAATACTTTTTCATTTCAACCAAAAACAACCTTCGAGGTTATAGACGGTGGGTTTGATGGTGAATTTGATGGAACCGGGGATAGCGTTTTTCCCGGTATTTTTTTTACTGTGCTACTTGGTAGCAGTGGTGAAGCGGCGGAATTTGCAGAATTTGATATCAGTAAATTATCGGTTCCGAAAGGAGAAATTATTACTAATGCCAGATTTGATGTCAAAATAACAAATTTAGAAGTTGGTGGATTGGGAGTCAGTTTTGGCGATAATCCAGATAGTATCGGTGTATTCGGATACGCGGGTAATGGAGTTGCTGATGCTTCGGATTTTGAAACAGGGGTACTTTTAGATACGGAAGATACTTCAAATCCATCTGTGGGGCAACAGCTTTCTTTTGATGTTACCGATTTTGTGCAAAAGTTAGTTAACAGTGGCGAATCTTTTGCAGGAATCGGTTTACGGGCTTTGGAATTAGGAGGTGTAGCAGTAGAACCATCTTCTGTTAGTATGCCGACTTTGATAATTGAAACTGCTCCGAAAAATAATCTTCCGGTGGCTACTGATGATGTTGTGAGAACTTGGAAGAATACTGCTGTTACTATTCCCGTTGCCAATTTACTTGTTAATGATAACGACTCAGACAATGATACTTTAACTATTGCTGCTGTTAATAACGCTGTGAATGGTACTGTAGTCTTGAACGATAACGGTACCCCAGATAAATCAACCGACGACACGATAATTTTTACCCCCAATCAAGACTTTAAGGGTAATGCCAGCTTTGAATATATTGTTAGCGATGGCAAAGGTGGTACCGATGTTGGTTTAGTGACTGCGATTATCCCTAATCAAATCGATGGTACGAAAAATGACGATTATTTAGAAGGTACCGATAGCAAAGATATTATTCTTGGATTTGAGGGTAATGATATTGTTAAAGGTTTTGGGGGAAACGATATCCTCAAAGGCGGTACAGGAAAAAACAAAATATCTGGCGGCTCTGGAGATGATTTGTTATTCGGAGGTAAGGAAAAAGATATCCTATTTGGAAATGAAGGAAACGATTTTCTTGATGGCGGTAACGGCGAAAACCAATTAGATGGTGGTATTGGTAATGACGGACTTTTAGGAGGGAAAAATTCAGATATTCTAATAGGTAACGAAGGAAATGATTTTCTCAATGGTGGGGCTGGTGCAGATACTCTGACTGGTGGTAAGGGTGCTGACAACTTCTATCTTGACGGTAATAGTTCTACAACAGATATAATTACCGATTTTAATTTAGGAGAAGGTGATAAATTAACTACTTTCAACAACCTTTTATTTAGAGATTTATCTTTCTCTGGTAATGATATTTTATTTGAAGATAAAGTATTAGCAACTTTAGAAGGATTTGATACAACTTCCCTCAATAAAAGTAATTTTTATGCAATTTAAGGAAAGAAAATAGAAAAATTAGTATTTATATCATATCCGGTAAAACACTTATCATATCTGTAGAGCTTAGTAATAGATAATTAATCGGTAATAAAAATTGACAATAGCTCTCAGTTCTATAGTAAGTAATTAACCGGATTTGGTATTGAAGTTAGGAGTTTATATGTGTATTAACTCTGCTTAAATATTCCTTTGCAGTGGTAAAAATATATTCCCTCTTTGAAAAATAGTTAGGTTTAGATTTGAATTACAGACGGTTTTAGTATTTGGCTCTTTAAAATTCATAATTCTTAACTTCGACTCCTAATTGATTAAAAATCAAAAATAATATATTTAAAGCTTCAAACTCTAATAAAGTCCATCAAATAATAATTAATTTAAGTGATTATATGTAACTCTTAAAAAAAATTTATACTTATAAGCTGATGGTTTTAACTTAAATTGCATACGAAATAAGTATGATTCGTATTGTAGAAGTATATAGTAATTCAAGCAATAAGTTGTCATATGGAAAGCGCTGACCAACGTAAATTATTATCTGCACTATGTCATGGAGCAATATTTTTCAGTTCTATGATTGTTTCTGTTGCAATACCTATTGTAATTTTGTTTACGACAAAAGATTCTGTGGTAAAGGCTAATGCAAAAGAATCCTTGAATTTTCACATTAATCTTTACATATATGGATTAATCGCTGGAATACTTTGTCTAGTGTTTATTGGTTTCCTGCTTTTGCCAGTTTTAGGTTTAATCAGTATCGTAATGCCAATTATTGCCCTTATCAAAGTTTTAGACTCACCAGACGAACCTTACCGCTATCCGTTGATCTTTCGTTTAGTTTAGTAGCCTGTTTGTACAAATACAAATGTAGAGACGTTGCTGGGCGCAACGTCTTTTGCTTATCCAAAATTCTGGTTAATTAACAATAGACATGTTTGAAGTAGCCCAACAGTAAAACCTAAAATACCACCTAAAGTTACAATAGCTTGTAATTCGTTTTTTACAATTCCTTCGATGGCATTTTCTAAATCGGCGGGTGATGTTGATTTGATTCTATCAATAATTACTTGGTCGATTGATAGTATTGGAATTGCTTGAGCAACGAGATTTTCTAAATCTCTTTCTAAATAACGTTCTAATAGTAATGCTAATTCTTTACTGACAACTTCTAAAGATGAATTCATTACTTGAGAATTACTTAAACGGTTTAATAGTAAACTCGCAATTTTCTCCCAATCTAAGGTTTTGCTGAAGCCTTCTAATAAATCACCACCACTGGTTCTTATGTATTGACGAACCGTATCCCCCGTAGTTTTTCGTAACTGTCGTACCGTACCAATTGGTAAATTTTGTAGGGAGACGTTTTGCACAATTCTACGAATGCGATCGCGAAGTTGTAAGTCTTGAGTTAATTCTCCAATGCGTGCATTAGTTGCGTCTTTTTCGTCTAAGCAGTAGGTACGCAAACGGGTTAAGCTGTTGCGTAAGCCGAAAAGATTGGCTACTACCCAATAGGTACCGCTAGTTCTTTCGCGGAAACTTTCGTCAATGGTTTGAATTGTCCGGTCTGTGAGAAAATCAACTATGGCTAAACGAATAGTATCCGGCGGTAAAACAACTTGTAGCAACCAATCCGCTAAACGAGATGCTTGAACGTCGTTAAGTTGGAATTCTAGTAATATTTGATCGAATATTTGATCGATTTGCGCTTCTAAAAAATCTTCTCGTCTCGCTAAAACTTTTAATAAGCGTGGTAGTGATTCTCCGAGCAAATCTTTGAGAATTCCTGCCAATATTCTAGTGGTTTTTTGATCTCTATCATCTTTAATTTGGTCGATTGCCATTTGCAGCAACCATAAAATTCCTGCTTCTACTCGTTGTCTTTCCAACAACCTTCGTGCTAGCTTCTGCAATTCTTCCGGTGTCAGCAACGACTGCATGATCGTTTTAGAAACGTTTCTAGCTAAACGCTCTTGATTGCGAGGTATCAATCCAGGAGTGAATGGAAGCTTTTTCCCCCCTATATAAAGCGCTCGGTAAGGACGGAATAACATTTTGATGGCTAAATCATTAGTAAAATAGCCGATAATTCCACCTGCGACGGGGGGAGTGATATATAACCAGAGATTAGAAAAAGCCACGATAGAAGTTAGGAGTTAGGAGTTAGGAGTTAGAAGTTAGAAGTTAGGAGTTATGAGTAAATAAGCAGTCTTATTAACTATTTAAACTGTTAAACATGAAAAATATATACGTAATTGTTAGATGGCGAAGGAATTCCCGGTTATGCAGCACTGATAAATTTTAATTGATAACTCTTAATTCCTAATTTCCATCCGCTTAAATCTTAACTCTTAACTACTCACTCCTAACTCTTAACTTCCAACTTACCTCTTCGTAACTACCAACACTCCCATCATACCGTTTGCAATCGGATAGTGTACGGTTTGAGCGAAACCTGCTTTACCAGCTATTTCTAAGAGTTCTCTACCGCTAGGAAAACGTTCTAAGCTAGGATTTATATAAGCGTATTCTTCTTTCAAGCCCATTTGAGTAGCCGCAGGCACTACTAAATTATCTAAATACCATTGCTGAAAACCCCGCATCAAGGTATTTTCAGGACGATTAAAGTCTAAGATTGCACAAGTTGCTCCCGTCTTTAAAACTCGGTGTAATTCCTTCAAACAACGGGGAATATCTGTTACATTTCTTAATCCATAACCCATTGTTGCCGCATCAAATTGATTATCGTCGAAAGGCAATTGGAGTACATCAGCTTCTATCCAGGAAATGTTAGGAGTCGGATAATAATCTTTGCTGCGCCCACGAGCAACTTCTAACAACTCCGGAGAAAAATCTACAGCTTGAACATGGGAACTAGTTCCAACTCTACGAGCCAATCGGAAAGCTAAATCCCCGCTTCCACAACATAAATCCAAGACTTTATCTCCTGTCTTGGCAGCACTCCATTTAACCGTCATTTCCTTCCATATTCGGTGTTGTCCAAAGCTCAACCAATCATTTAACTGGTCGTAAACAGGCGCAATGCGGTTAAAAATGGAACGAATTTCAGACATTTTCAGTTATCAGTGAACAGTTATCAGTCATCAGTTAATAATTATCATTTATCAGCTATCAGTTATCAGTTATTTTATTAATAGTTGTAATCTTCCTCGTTCACTGTTCACTGTTAACTGTTCACTATTAACTGTTAACTGTTCACTGTTCACTGTTAACTGTAATGAGCGCAATTAAGCACCAATGCTAATAATTGTGCAGAAAAATGAATTAACTTTAGTTCATCTTCTCGCAAAGTACAGGCTTTTTTCCACTGTATTGATAACACTGCGGTAACTTCATTTGCATGAACTACGGGCACAACCAAATGGGATTTTGTACCTGTATCTGAATAATGAGGGACTTCTTTGAGTTTCTCGTCTTTAGTTACATTTACGGAAACCTTCATATTGCAGGTTGCAATAGATTCCTGAACTAAAGGGTCTTTATCCAGCCAGTTATCTAGTATGCCATCTTGACTAAAAGTAGCGCAGCTAGAAGTCAAACTTCCATTTTCTACCAACTGAAGAATACAACCGTCAGCGGCAAAAGTTTCTCCATAAATTGTAGCAATTGGTTCTAGACTTTCTTCCTTACTAGAGACTGTTTTTGTCACCTGTATAGATGAAGTCAATAGCGCCATTTGCGAATTTGCCCGACGCAATTCTTCAGTACGCTGCTTGAGCAAATCGTAAGTTTCAGCAGCACGTTGGACAACTACCTTTAATTCTTCTGGGTCCCAAGGCTTGGTAATATATCTGTAAACTTGTCCGGCATTAATAGCATCTACAAGATCTTCAATATCGGTAAAACCAGTCAAAATAATTCTTACCGTATCGGGAAACTGAGGTAAAGTTTTGCTGAGAAATTCAGTACCCTTCATTTCCGGCATTCTTTGATCGGAAATAATTACAGCAACTTCTCCCTCCTCAGCCAACACTTGTAAAGCATTAGTACCGCTGTCTGCTTTTAAAACTTGAAAATCACGACGAAAAGTCCGATACAACAAATCAAGATTATCCGGTTCGTCATCTACTACTAAGATTTTTTGTTTTTTACGTTTTTGTGAAGCCATTAATTGATTACGAATACTATCTAGGTCGATTGCGGGATGATTCATTATATTGATTCCATTACATCATATGTGCTTTTTTATATTGGATACAAATCTAATTCGCGAATCGTTGTTTCCTATATAATGTCTCAATTACTGAGATGAAGGCATTGTTTACGATTTTTTTTTGGCGAATTATATCCGATAAAACACTGAAATTAAATTAATCTTGTATGCAATATTATTCTTTAATAACTCATAATTTTAGCTAGCGGTTGAGTATTCACCCCCAATAAAATCACTTCTTTTTTGACTAGTAGCCTTAACATCCTTTAACAATTCTGTAACTATATGTTTTGTCTGGGGACGCTTGTTTACCGTTAGGGCATAAAATAATGTTTATTGCTGCGCGTTTTCCTCACTTATGACAGATTTACCACCTAATTCTCAAAGTACTGACAATCAACCAAACCAGGAACTAGCCGAAGAATTATTACGAAAACTCAGGCAAAAAGAAGGAAACTGGGTGGAATGGGGACAAGATTGTGCTTATCTGCAAAAATCAGGTTACAATCCTCAAGATATTTTTGAAGCTACGGGTTTTGAACCAATTCAGCAAAATCAAATCATTGTTGGTTCTCAAGTTTACACTTCATTGGAGAAAGGTGGTGCTTCCGAAGAAGTAAAGTCCCATTATTTGCAACGAGGAAGCGATGTACTATATGAGTTTCGGATGCTTGCTCAAGAAGAGCGTGCCAGTGCTGCCGAGCTTGCTTTCAAGCATAAAGTCGATGCAGATGAAGTTAAAGAGGTAGCTAGAGCAATTAAAGATTTTTCTCGGTTGCGTAATCTACCTGAAGGGTTTTCTGCACATCCAGGAGATGCAGTTGCTTATCAAACTTGGAAGCAAGCCCGACAAAAGTCAGATTTGCAATTGCGATCGCGGTTTATTGCTAAGGGTTTAAAGTTTGCTCATACGGATGGTGCGCGTCAAAAAATAGAACAATTGTTAACAGATTTTACTGTTGTTCCCCAACGCCCCGCGCCGCTACTACCCTTTTACCGTCTGGAATCTGAAGCGGAAATGTCTCGGGTGGTTCCCGTGGCTGGTGAGTTGCCGCTAACACCAGATGCTTTAAAAGCAGTTCCCATGGTAGAAGAAGAAGAACCATTTAATATGGTCAAATTTGAAGGTGCTGGTGCTTGGGTACCTTTACCGGGTTGGCAAGTTGTATTAATTGCTGAAGATCCCGTTGTGATATTAGGTAAAAGCGATATATTTCCCAACCAAGAACAGAATACTCCCAAGCCTGTGATGATAGCCATCGACCGTTCTCAAAGAAAATGGGATAATGGCAGTTATTTTGTAGTGGATAATTCTGGGGAATTGGACTTCCAATGGTTTGAAACCGAACCTGACGTAGAGTTATTAGGAAGAGTAATTGTCATCGTTAAGCCCAAGAGGATTTTTGATGACGAAATTATTAAGGATTCTTGGCAGATTGATGAATAAGTTGGGAATGGGGAATTGGGGATTGAGCATTGGATTTGTGCCTATGGCTTTATTTCCCGTTTCCTATCGATTATTCTCAACAAGCACAAAGAAACCGGGTTTCTCTGAACTTAATGCATTATTCCGCACGTTAAGAGATTTGCAAGAAACCCGGTTTTTCCTTCAGGTGCAAGATATTAATTATCCTATTTTCCCATTTCTAATTGAGAATTCTTGCTAAATAATTGATTATTTACAGGGCAGCTTTTTACCGTTAATGACAAAATCCACTCAAGGAAGCAAAGGCAATTTAATAGATAAATCTCTGGCTTTTATTGAAACAGTAGGGAATCAACTACCCGACCCAATAACGCTATTTTTTATACTATCTGTTGCTGTAGTTGTAGTTAGCGCGATCGCATCTTTCCTAAATGTATCGGTAGTGAATCCCAGCAATGGCAAGACTATTGCGGCAGTCTCTTTATTAACTCCCGAAAGCATACGCAAAATTTTTACTGAGGCGGTTAATAATTTTACTGGTTTTAAACCGCTGGGCACCGTACTTGTTGCCATGTTAGGTGTAGGTGTGGCTGAATCTACAGGTTTACTTTCTGCACTGTTAAAACAAATAGTATTAATTGCACCGGGAAGGTTTATTTGTCCGGTTGTGGTGTTTGCGGGTGTAATAGGAAATATTGCTTCGGATGCTGGATATGTGGTACTGGTACCCTTGGGTGCGGTGATTTTTCTGGCTTTTCGCCGTCATC
Source organism: Cyanobacteria bacterium J06633_8 (assembly GCA_039820645.1). Taxonomy (GTDB): domain Bacteria; phylum Cyanobacteriota; class Cyanobacteriia; order Cyanobacteriales; family Nostocaceae; genus Rivularia. The sequence continues at coordinate 68,750 of JBCBPQ010000002.1, forward strand.
CCCTTGCAGGTATTGCAGCGGCTTTTGCGGGAGTTTCTGGTGGGTATAGCGCGAATTTAATCATAAATCCCCTCGATCCCTTACTAGCGGGATTATCTCAAACTGCGGCTCAAGTAATTAAACCAAACTATCAGGTAAATGCGACTGCAAACTATTATTTCATGATAGTTTCAACTTTTTTTATTACTTTAATAGCCTGGTTTGTTACGGAAAAAATTATCGAACCGCGTTTGGGAGTTTATAACGAAGCTGAAGATATGCCAATGCAAACCCTGACAGCATCGGAAAGAACAGGTTTGCGTTGGGCTGGATTTTCTTTATTATTATTATTAACGTTTATTGCAGCCTTAGTTTTACCACCCCAAGGAATATTACGCGATCCTGAAACATTTACAATTATTCCTTCACCCTTCATTGATAGTATAGTTATTATCATTGCCTTAGCATTTCTAATTCCGGGCATTGTTTACGGTAAATTTTCTGGGAAAATCGAAAGTGATAAAGATGTAGCCAATGCTTTAGGCGATTCTATGGCATCGATGGGTTATTACATTGCTTTGGCTTTTATTTCCGCTCAATTTATTGCTTATTTTAGCTGGAGTAATTTAGGTTTAATTTTGGCAGTTAATGGAGCCAAATTTCTGGAAGCAACGGGATTTAAAGGCGTACCGCTGATGTTAATGTTTATCGTCGTCAGTATGCTAATTAACTTATTCGTCGGCTCCGCTTCAGCTAAATGGGCGATAATGGCACCGATATTTATCCCGATGTTTATGTTAGTGGGATATTCACCAGAGTTAACGCAAGCTGCTTATAGAATTGGGGATTCTTCTACTAATATTATTACGCCTTTGATGCCTTATTTTCCTGTAGTGGTAGCTTTCGGGCAAAGGTACGATAAAAGTTTACAAATAGGAACTTTGATTTCCTTGATGTTGCCTTATTCGGTAGCGTTTTTGATTGGATGGGCGATTTTGTTTGTGATTTGGTTTGTATTGGGGTTGCCGTTGGGACCAGGATCTGTTTCAATTATCAGTTAACCTCACCCCTTCCCCTCTGCTTAGTAAAGAGAGGAGTGCCTTTAGGCGGGGTGAGGTTTCGATAAGATAGGTTTCACTGACATCTTACAAAATTGTCAACACCGCCTTGGAATAAATTCCCAGGCTCAAATACAAAGTCGTCTAAAGACGACTAAATAAGGCTTTGAGTGCTTAAATTGATTTCAAGGTGAGAATGTGGGTTTAACGACAATTGTGCAAATTTTGAGTTTTTAAAGATTTACCGATAATGTTGTGCTGTTTGCAGCCATTTTGTACCCATTTCAATGGGAATATCCAAGGGTTGGCAGAGAATTGTGATTAACTCAACTCCTCCAGTGGTAAGTAATTCTTGCACGCGGATATTTTTTCTAATTTCTTCTCTAAACTTATTTACAAATACTTGCTTTTCATAAACAGAGTTGGTTGGGTAGCTTGCTTGTAATGGTGCGAGTAATTTTTGAATTTCCTTAGCTGAGTCTGTAAGATTTATCTGCTCTGTGCTGGAAAGTTTTGTTGTTTGAGTAGCGATTTCATCAACTTTAGCTATCTCTGGAATCTCAGTCTTCTGAGTGGCTGCTTCATCAGCTTTAACTATCTCTAGAGTCTCAGTCTTCTGAGTGGCTGCTTCATCAGCTTTAACTATCTCTAGAGTCTCAGTCTTCTGAGTAGCGATTTCATCAACTTTAGCTATCTCTGGAGTTTCAGTCTTCTGAGTGGCGATTTCATCAGCTTTAACTATCTCTGGAATCTCAGTCTTCTGAGTGGCGATTTCATTAACTTTAGCTATCTCTGGAGTCTCAGTCTTCTGAGTGGCTGCTTCATCAACTTTAAATGTATCTGGAATCTCAGTTTTTTGACTAGCGACTTCATCAACTTTAGCTGTATCTGGAATCTCAGTTTTTTGACTAGCGGATTTATCAGCTTTGACTGTATCTAAGAAAACATTTTTTGGAAGGGCTATTTCGTTTGGTTTAAATTTAGCCATCCCATTAGTAATCCTGATGCGACTTAAATCAAATTTAGGAGTTTCTGACATAATAAAAAGTAGATAGTAACAATTAATGCTATCACACCAGTTTTTTATTGTTGCAACCGTTCAAATACTGATTCAGTATATTTTTTTATTGTTTTACTGTTTCTTTTCCACTTGTGGAAAATGAAAAATATCATGATTATAAAACTGACATCGATTTTGAATATTTAAGATTATATTTTTTGTGTCATAAATATCGTTTTGAAGTAATCTCCACATTTGACCCATTTTATCTGAACCAGCTATATTTTTTAATGTATTTTCGGCACTGTTTATAATATCATAATCTTCATCATTTAAAACATTAATAAGAGCATCAACCCCTCTTTGGCTACCTATTTGACCTAATGCATTTACCACGCTAAGACGAACATCATCATCTTCGTCATTATTTAAAACCTCAATTAGAGAATCAACAGCTTTTTCAACACCAATTTTCCCTAAAGCTTCTGCTGTTTTCCTACGAACATCACTATCTTCGTCGTTTAAAGCATTTATCAGAGGATTGACTGCAATTTCACTACCAATATTTCCTAGTGCATTGGCTGCATTGACGCGAACATGAGAGTCTATATCATTTAAAGAATTTTTAAGAAAAACAATAACTTTTTCACTACCTATATTTCCTAATATCTTTACAGCGAACATCAGAATCTTTATCATTTAACGCATTAATAAGAGCATTAAGAGCTTTTTCATTACGAATTTCTCCTAATGCTTCGGTTGCTCTCCTACGAACATAGGAATTTTCATCATTTAAAGCATTAATCAGAATATTTACTCCTTTTTCTCTATCAATTTTTATTATTGCTTCTGTGGTAATCCAACGAATACAATAATTCTCATCCATTAAAGTATTGATAAGTGCATCAACAGCTTTTTCATTGCTAATATTTCCCAATGCTACAGATGCTTCTCTACGAACATGGTGATTTTCATCATTCAAAGCATTTATAAGAGGCTCAACTGAACTTTCGCAGCGAATTTTCCCTAAAGCTTTTGCTGCTTCTGTACGAACATCATAATTTTCATCATCTAAAGCATTTATAAGACTATCACTAGCACTTTCACTACCGATTTCTCTTAATGCTGCTGCGGAAACAATACGGATATAGTCATTTTCATTGTTTAAAGTATTGATAAGAGCATTGATACTCTTTTGATTTACGATTTTGCCTAATATTTGAATAGCTAGGATACGAATATCATCAATTTCATGATTCAAAGCATTTATAAGAGTATCAACTGCTGTTTCGCTAGCGATTTTGCCTAATGCTTCTATAGCAACACAACTAACACGATCATCTTCATAATTCAGAGTATTAGCAAGAGTATCAACTGCTCTTTCATTTGCAATATCTCCTAACGCTTGTGCAGCAATTATACGAATATTATCATTTTTATCTGTTAGAGCGTTAATAAAACCATCAACTACTGCTTGATTCCCAATTTTTACTAATGCTCCTACTATTGTTCTACGAACATAGTAATCCTTATCATTTAATGAATGAATCAAACCATAAACTGCTCTTTCATTGCCAATATTTTTTAATACTCCTACTACTCTCATACGTATATTATAATTTTTATCATCTAAAGCATTTACAAGAGAATCAATTGCTTGTTCGCTACAAATATTTCCTAATGCAGTTACAACGCTTTTGCGAACTTGCAAATTTTCATCATTTAAAGTATTCATTAGATTATCAACTGCTCTTTCACAACCGATTTTTCCCAAAGCTTCCGCCGAACTACTACGAACATAGCAATCTTCACTATTTAAATTCTCAATAAGAACATTAACCGCACTTTCGTTTCCAATATTTCCCAAAGCTTCTGCTGTTTTCTGACGAACAACATATTTATCTTCATCATTTAAAGCATTTATAAGAGCTTGAACAACAGTTTCACTGGTAAAATTTCCTAAAGCTATCGCAGTATTTATACGAACGTTATAATCCTCATTATTTAAGGCTTCAATCAGAGCATTAACTGCTTTTTCATTACCTATAGTTACTAATGCATCAGCAGCAGTTTTACTAACATAATAATCGGGCTTATTTAAAGCAATAATCAGAGCTTCAAAAGCTTTATCACTACTTATTCTTACCAGAATATCTATTGCACTCCAATTAACATAATAATCTTTCTTATTCAAAGCTCTAATTAAAGCATTAATTGTTTTTATGCTAGCGATTTTTATTAATGCTTTTCTAGCTGTTTTACCGATATCGTCATCTCGATAAACTAAAGCTTCAATAAGACTATCAACAGCAAAGTCAGAAAGAGTAATATCTAATAATTGAGTTTCTAGCAACTTGGGTAGTTTTTTTCTCTAAAATAAAATTTACAGCCTTCTCTTGAAACTTTGGTTTCACCTCTCCCGCTAATCTAGCACCTAACATTAAATCAACTTCTAAAGCTAACCTGACTACTCGTAAAGCTTGTGCTTCATCTTCGACTAAACTCAACACTAAAGCTAAGGTTTCAGTCCACTTCAGTAAATTTAAATAATCTTTTTTTAACTGCTGGTTACTTAAGTTAGGTAATAAATGCAGTAAGTATTCAACTGATTGACTTTGGTCACTCACGGATATGATAATTTGAAGAGTATAAGTTAGATATTATTGTAAACAATAAATAAATGAACGATAAAAAATTCAACGCAACCGAATACGTAAACCAAACAGCATCATTACTAAATTTCAACTTACCGGAAGAATACCGTGAAGGAGTTGTGGCAAATTTTGAGAGAATTCAAGTTATAGCAAAACTTGTCAATGAGTTCCCTTTACCGGAAGATATTGAAGCAGCACCAGTATTTGAACCGTAATCCAAACCCCAATATCAAATCATGAATTTAGACTCAGCCGATGCCGTATCAATTGCAACCGCAGTCAAACAAGGACAAATCAAAGCAGTAGATGTTGTCAAAGCTGCTTTAGATAAAATTGCAAAACGAGACAGTCAATTAAATTGTTTTACTGCTATTACAACAGAAACTGCTTTAAAAGATGCAGCGCTGATTGATGTAGAAATAGCCAAAGGTAATAATCCCGGTTTGTTGGCTGGTGTACCTTTCGCTGTCAAAAATCTTTACGATATTGCTGGTTTAACTACTCTTGCCGGTTCAAAAATCAATGCTGAAAATCCCCCAGCGACTCAAGATGCAAGTGCTGTAACGAAGTTGAAAAATGCCGGTGCAATTCTTGTGGGAGCTTTGAATATGGATGAGTATGCTTACGGTTTTGTTACTGAAAACTCACATTACGGTGCGACTCATAATCCCCATGACTTAAACCGTGTTGCTGGAGGCTCATCTGGGGGTTCAGCTGCTTCGGTTGCAGCTGGTTTGGTTCCCTTGACTTTGGGCTCGGATACTAACGGTTCGATTCGGGTACCTGCTGCTTTGTGCGGTATTTTTGGTTTGAAACCGACTTATGGAAGATTGTCGCGAGCTGGTATGGTTTTATTTTCCAGCAGTTTTGACCATGTTGGACCATTTGCGCGTTCGGTAAGAGATATTGCAACGGTTTTCGATGTTTTACAAGAAAAAAATGTAGAGACGTTAAATTTAACGTCTAATTTAACGTCTAATTTAACGTCTAATTTAACGTCTGTGCAAAATATTGATGGCTTGAAAATTGCGATCGCCGACGATTATTTTACTCAAAAAGCTGCACCGGAAGCATTAGCAGCAGTAGAGAAAATTGCCGATGCGTTGAATGTTACTGAGTATGTTTGCATACCAGAAGCTCATCGCGCTCGTGCTGCTGCATACATAATTACAGCCTCGGAAGGTGCAAATTTACATTTAGATAAATTAAAATCCCGTCCTCAAGATTTTGATTTTGCTACAAGGGATAGATTTATTGCAGGAGCATTTATTCCTAGTAGTTGGTATATCCAAGCTCAAAGATTTAGAAATTGGTATAAGCAACAAGTTAGGGAAATATTTAAAAAAGTAGATGTAATTATAGCCCCAACTACGCCGATTTCGGCACCAGAAATTGGACAACAAACAATGATTTTAGACGGAGAAGAAATATTAGTACGTCCCCATTTAGGATTATTTACCCAACCGCTTTCATTTATTGGTTTACCAGTTTTATCGGTGCCAATTCAACAAACAAATACTTTACCGTTAGGAGTACAATTAATTGCTGCACCTGATAACGAAACGGCAATTTTACAAGTTGCTGCGATATTAGAGAAAATGGGTGTGATATCGGCAGATATTGTTTGAAATGAACAACCCTAATTATGATAAATGCTGCACTGGAGAATTCACTAACTTTTCTAATTCATTAGCTACTTCTGTACGGTGACATCGATTCCAATCTTTTTCAGCACACATCAATAATACTGTTCCACTACAAGCAAATTCAGCAACCTCATCTAATGATTTTTTAGCCTCTTCCTTATCTGGAGGAAGCCATTTTGCATTACCTGATGTATTCCCTAAAGCTGATTTAGATATATATTTAATTCCTTTGGAAACACAAAGCTTTTCTACAGAATCTCCGTACCATTTACGACTCCAAGCACGAGGACTAATTCTTACATCAACTAAAAATGATACTCTGTACTGTTCAAAATATTCTATGAGTTCTTGATAATCTTTACGGTTTCCATATCCAAAAGTCAAAATATAGTTTTTGCTATCGGTTGTTGTATTACTCATTTGATATTGCTATTAGTTAAAGAGACTTAACTGTTCAAACTCTACTTTAGGAGGATAAAATAAACCAATAATCATAAAGGTATTTTTATGATTTTTTAAGTTACCTACTATAAAGTATAAGTCCTTATTATTCAAAAAATCATCTTCTAATTTTTTCCTTACTTTCTCTAAAGCATCTTTTTCTTTTTCTTCATGAGTAACTTTGTCTGAATTATTTCTACAATTTCTATATAATTGCATGATTTCCCAATCATTTATCGAATATTTATGATTTTTACCATCTTTGGCTAAAAAATCATAGCAAAATTGATAAGGTATTTTCTCTAACTCTACTGAAGGTTCAAATAAATCAAGTTGATCTTGAATAGCCTGTTGTCTACTACTCCACTCACGGCTAGTTTTTCTATAAAAGTATTTTCTAATACTTTGGGGTTTAATTATTCCTAGAGATTTACCATTACTGATAATTTCACTCACCGAGTTTAACTCTAATGGTAAAATAAGTTACTTTCGTTCTTTCCAATTATCCTTAGTATTAATATTTCTTACAATCTCTATAGATAAATCATTTATCCGAAAACTTTCTTCTCTATAATCTTTTGTATTCCTCTCTATTTCAGCACTTATAACAGACCATCTCGGATAGCGCTTATCTAAGTCTAATGAGCGAAAACGAATAGGATAAATACGAATCCACTGTATTGGCTTTTCATCATCACTTAGCAAAACTCCCGCTGTACAAACTGTTTCTTTATATGTCCTACTAATAGAAGGGTAAGTTTTAGTTACTATTAAAATTTTTCTTCTCTGCATCTGATATATCTTGAGTAACATAGTTCTAATAGTAATTATACTCAGATAATTATTTACTAATTTTGAGAAGTTATAAAAAATAAAAAAAGCCATTAACTCAAATTTCAGTTAATGGCTATAAATACTAACAATAAACTACAATTTTCCTTATACCCCGTGCTGTTTGTGTACCCACATCCAAAATTGAAATCCACCAGAAACCATAATATCAGTCCAGTCATCAAATAAGCCTTGATGCACACCCGGCTTCAGATGTAAATGTTGTTCGAGTACAACTATAGCGAGAGTTTCTTCCGCTGTAATTCTGATGTCAAGGAAAGCTTTAGGAAAACGCTTTTCTTTATTCCAGTCATTACATAAAGACATTACACGTTCCCATTCTTCTTTCGGAATGCGCTTATTAGAAATAAGTCTAACAGAATACACATCCTCTTGAGGACCTTCTGCACAAAAAACTAGAATGACTTCACATCCTAATTCTTCTTGGTAGGGAAACTGCACCACAAAATCACCGTCATCGTCCTTCTGAAATCGCAATCCTCTGTTAGTTAGATAACTTTCTATTACGCTACGGTCGAAGTTTTTAACTGTAGCCATATTAGATTTAGATAATTGTGGTTCTACTTTATTATAATGTTTTAATTAATTTTATTTAGTATATAAAATACGTGTATACACTTATTTTTTTATCATATAACATAAATCTTGTATTGACCAAAACTTTTGTAGTATCAGGACTAAAATTAATAATTTTAAGTTTAAATATATACTTATATAACATTATTTATTAGTCATATGTTTATCAAAATCCAAACATTACTTAGTTTTAAATTTAAATCACCTGAAATGTTTCTTGACCTAATAACTTAATGTAACTAAACATTACAGGAGCTATTACAGAGCCGTTACTTCTAACTTGGACATTTTATAACCCTTATATAGCAAAGCTTTTAGCTAAGGCACGTCCCAAGTAATAAAGAGCTTTAAATCACAATTCATGGGGATATAACGATTGTGTTTAAATCCTTAACCGAGTAATATTGGGTGTGGTTCCTAATCCTTTGTCTATTTCCAAATTTTCGATGATAGCCAGACAGAAATCAATTTCAGTGACTCCTCTTGGAAGTTCTGTTACTACAAGCAGTATGCTTAACTTTGCTTGCAGACATAATATTGAACAAATTACCGAAACTTATTCTTTCGATGGAGTTAACGAAGCGATGGAAAAACTTCCTTAACCGAGCAGTATTGAAATATGTTGATACGCACTCTTTATGCAACCCAAGCTCAACAAGCACAAAGAAACCGGGTTTCTCCGAACTTTAAACATAATCCTGCTCGTTGAGTGATTTGCTTCAAACCCGTTTTCTCGTCGAGGTGCAAGATATGAAGATATCTTAATTCAGCAACACTTTGGATTCCAGTAGCCAAAAACTTATCTGTTTAAATATTCGTTCAATTCGTTACAAAGCCAATCGATTTCAACTTCAGTCAAATCTATATTATCGGTTAACTTGTATTGGCTTTTTCCAAGATTTGCGACAATTTCCCACTGATGATTACTATCTGCAATCATTTTTTTCTCAATTCTATCAATTTTATTTAAAGATATTGAAAGAACACAATAAGATTTTAACCATAGCCAATCAAAGGACAGACGAATTTTTTCTTGCTCAATTTTTATTTTGTCTTTTTTTAATAATTTACATAATACCTGTAGAAACTCGATGATAATATTAACTAAAATAGCTATACAAATTCCAGAAGTTACAACATAAAAAATAAATACTATTAATGCAAATATAAAGGAATTGATAGATACAGTAAAAGCTAATCCATTATAAATACTGTGTAATAAAAAAAATATTGTCAATAAAATTATAGGTAATATAATTACCGAAGCACAAAGCTTTATAAATAAAAGGAGTAAGTCATCTTTAAGCCTAGTAATTCTTTGTCGGGGAAATATAACTTCTAGTCGATTTATGTTCTTTTGAAGAGTAATTTTACTTCCAAAGGGCTTTTTAATATTTATAAGGTTATGCGAGCTATTCCGATATTTATTTTCTAATAAATTGTTACTATGACTTAAAGATTGCTGTAAACCTTGTAATGCACCTTCAGCCGAATCAAAACGTAATTCTTTAACGGGTTCAATCATCCGTTTCAACCAGTTAAAAAAACCTTGAGGGCAGTTAACTAATTTTGCAAATTGTATCCGTCGATTTTTTTGAGGTAAATCAGCAGGATGTATACCGGTAAGAAGATAAATTAAAGTTGCTCCCAAACTATATAAATCTGATGACGGAATAACTTTACCGCCGAAATGTTCTGGTGACATATACCCGTAAGTGCCTACTACTGTCATTGTCCCAGTTTTGACAGCAGCTAAAGTTTTGACTGAACCAAAATCAACTAAATAGACATCCCCAATACTATTTCCAGAGCGGTTTGTTAAAAGAATGTTACTTGGTTTAATGTTTCTGTGAATAATCTGTGGTTGTTGTGAATGCAGATAGATAAGAATTTTTAAAACTGATTCTGCTAGCTGTTTAACTTCTTCGATACTAAAAGTTCTGCCGATTTGTAAATGTTCTGCTAAAGATGCAGCCTTTATATAGTTTTGTACTAAACAAAAGCCTTTGAGATGAGGTTTATTAACTTCAAAATAGTCTAAATAACAAGGAATTGCCCGATGAGAAATATTTTGCAAAACCTGCGCTTCTCTTTCAAACAGCTTTAACTTTTGCCATTCAAAATCATCATCCCAAACCAGAAACTTAACTACAACTAATTGTTGGGTAGTAATATCCTTACAAAGTACAGTTCTGTATCCAGGTTTCTTACCCAACAGATAGATGACTTCATAGCGTTCGCCAATTATTTTTTTGTTCATTGACTCTGTTTTAATATCAGATTTAAATCGTTTTTATATCCAACCAATCTCTAAGTTCGCGACTTAGCCAAGCTGCTTGAGCAGTATTTAAAAAACCTTTACCAAACTTGTATTTATAAATTCCTAACCAAATAATTACTTCTGGTATTTTATTTTTATTGCTGTCTAATTTAATAATAGCTTGACGAGGAATCGAAGGTTTATAGCGATATTCCAAGCCTAATAATTTATAAGAGAAATAGATTCGTTGTTTATCGATTTGTAATTTATTTTTACCAAAAGGTATAAACAACATATTCACAATAATTTTCAGCCAAATAGTTACATAGATATATAACACAGCCATTAACATAGCTGTAGCACTCAACGAATAACTATTAATCAAGCCATAATTATTCAAAATTGATTGTAAAATTGCCTCTATTTTTGGAAGTAGCAATATTGAAGACATGCCATACAATATTGCTACATTTAATGTCGCGATAAAATGTACAATTGAGCTTTCTCTATCTTTTATACAAGGAGTAATAATTTCAATTACATCTGCCGATTTTTTTATAGAAATTTGTTTTGGTAAATTTGGAGCAAAATCGGATAAATTTATGGATGATAATTTATCCAGACTGTTTAAAGCTTCAGCAGCCGATTTAAAACGTTTTTCTAATTCTGGCTCAACCATTATTTTCAGCCATTTGCCCAATTCTCGCGAACAATTCGCGATTCTTCCAACTTCAAATCTTCCTGCTTTTTGAGGCAAATCCCCAGGAAATGTTCCCGTTAAAAGATAAATTAGAGTTGTACCTAAACTATACAAATCAGAAACAGCAACAGCCCTTCCTCCAAGCTGCTCTGGAGCCATATAGCCATAAGTGCCAACAACAGTACAAATACCGCTTTCATTACTAGTTAAAGTTTGTACAGAACCAAAATCAATCAAATAAACATCGCCAATACTATTGCCAGAGCGATTAGTTAAAAGGATATTACTGGGTTTAATATCACGATGAACTACTGATGGATTTTGCCCGTGTAAATAAACTAAAATTTGTAGAATAAATTTAGCTAACTGCTTAACTTCTATTTCGCTAAAAGTTCCTTTATTTTGTATATGCTGCTCCAAAGAAACAGCTTTTATATAGCTTTGCACAAATGCCAAAGCTTTTTTATTCGATAGGGCAACTTCAAAGAAGTCAATATAACTTGGAATTGCGGAAAAAGAAAGATTGCGTAGAATTTGCGCTTCTCTTTGAAACAGTTTCAATTCTTCCCATTCAATCTCACTGTTAAAAATAAGCAGCTTAATTACTACTAATTCATTTGTTTGTAAGTCTCTTGCTAAAAGAGTCTTTCTTCCCGCTTTTTTCGCAAGTTGTCGTAAAATTTCGTAGCGCTCTTTAAAAACACGGAGAGACATTAACTCGATTTACACTCCAGACACAGGAAATATTTTCAAGACTTAAGCAATTGTCACAATACCCAGTTGGTGCCCTATCCTCATTGCCTTATTATTACGTTCGGTTGGGAGTCTGTGTCACGCATAAGTCCTAATTGTGATTTCTTTAATTATCAACTATTTTTCTCTGGCAAAATTTTACTTCATCATCTCTTTACCCCAATTTCACATTGATAATTCAGCGAAATCTCTGAGTTTTTCAGTAGAAAATTTAAAGTTAAGATAATATTTTGACTATAATTAAATATTTTTACTGGTATTTACCCTTAACAATAATAGTGCAATAAGAGTTAATTAATAACACTTGTAGCGTCACGCAACAGCAATTAATTGCAATTAATTGTATTAATTAAAACATTTATAGACTTGTTCATCAGAACTTAATATTTTACTCAGTACCGGTTTAACAACATCCCCTCTAACCCAATAAGATTAAGAACATGCAAGCAAAAGTGTAATAAGATTGCACATTTTTATTACTTGTTGTATATTTCACTTGTTCGAGATTATGGAAATAAGCAAAGAGGAGGGTAGTAATGTCATTCACTACTTCTGTGGCAAACGAGACAGTTTCTTCATTATTTCAACCTTTACAAGTAGGTGCAGTGAAACTAAAAAATCGTTTGGTGATGGCACCTTTAACTAGGGGGCGTGCCGGGAAAGAACGGATTCCTAACGAATTAATGCGGGAGTACTATACCCAGAGAGCTAGTGCAGGATTAATTATTTCTGAAGCGACGCAAATTTCCGAACAAGCTGCGGGTTGGAGTCAAAGTCCGGGAATTCATAATCAAGAACAAGTCAAAGGCTGGCAAAAGATTACAGAAGCCATTCATCAGCAAGGTGGATTAATATACTTGCAACTATGGCATACAGGCAGAGCTTCCCACCCGTATTTTCAACCTAATGGTCAATTACCAGTATCTGCATCAGCAATTAAAGCCGAAGGAAATGCATATACCGCAGAAGGTAAAAAGCCTTATGTAACTCCTCGTGCTTTGGAAACCGAAGAAATTCCGGGGGTAGTACAGGATTACGTGAATGCCACTAAACGAGCGCAAGCGGCAGGATTTGATGGTGTAGAAATCCATGCAGCTAATGGTTATTTAATCGATCAATTTATTCGAGATTGTTCCAATCAGCGCACAGATGCTTACGGTGGAAGTCTCGAAAATCGCCTTCGTTTTCTATTAGAGATTACCGAAGCTGTAGTCAATCAATGGAGTTCCAATCGTGTTGGAGTAAGACTTTCACCAACAAATCCCTTTAACGATATGCGTGACAGCAATCCAGTCGCAACCTTTACTCGTGCCTCCGAAGTTTTAAATCAATTTAACTTAGCTTATTTGCATATTCTCGAAGCTCTTCCGGGACATATGCTAGCAGCAGAAGAACAACCGCGAGTGGGAACTCACATGCGTAAAGCATTTAACGGTGTATTCATGGTGAATGGTGGTTATGATGCTGTTAAAGGTGCGGCAGCTATTGATAACAAGGAAGCCGATTTGGTTTCATACGGAGTACCTTTTATCGCCAATCCCGATTTACCAGAACGTTATCATCAAGGTGCTGCCTTGAATGAAGCAGATCCATCTACTTTCTATACCCACGAAGCCAAAGGTTATATCGATTATCCTGTATTGGCTGCCTAAATAAAAATATTATCAATGTAGAGACGTAGCAGTGCTACGTCTCCCAAGGTTTGAGGAAAAACAAATCAACCAAAAATAATACCAATCGTAATAAAGTAAAAGGTAATCCACTTTACTTTTAGACAAAGAATAATCGATGATATTTTCAGGCACAAGACCGGATAATTTGGGTGTTAATGACGGTAAACTGGCAGCTTGTCCCAAATCCCCTAACTGCGTTTCTTCTCAAAGTCCAAGCTCCGATGAAATTCATTTTATTCAACCGTTGAAATACACTTCGACAACAGAAAAAGCTTTAAATGACCTAAAAAGCGTTATTCAATCCGAAAATAGAACCAAGATAATCAACGAATCGTCAGATTATTTATACGCAGAATTTAAAAGTGCTTTAATGGGATATGTAGACGATGTCGAATTTTATTTAGATAGCACTACAAATACTATTCAAGTTCGTTCAGCTTCCCGGTTAGGGCAAAGCGATTTAGGTGTTAACCGCAAACGAATTGAGACAATTAGAACTAAATTCAACCAGATGCAGGGTAGCTGAATTTTGTAGAGACGCAATACTGCGTCTCTACATTATTCGCGCAATCCAATAAACCTTCCATGCCATAAATTACCGTTTTCAGTCAATCCCAAACATCTAAAATTGTAATGAATTTTCGGATTTATTACGATTTTGAGGTCGCTCCCCAATACTCAGGTGAATTAATATAATAAGAGCGTTCGCGAGGAGCATCAACTGGCTGCATGGTTTGAATGCATCCCGGTTGCAAATGCAGCGGTAATTCAGGTATATTACTTGGCTTCATGAATTAATAGTATTTTTGTATTACATTATCATTATTTATTCTGTAAAAGTCAAAATTATTTTAATTAAGCTGATGTACAGCGAAATTCCATAACAGATTAAATACGCATTTCTCCTGGCTGCAAGAGCCGTTATTCAAAGATAAATCTTATTATTCGCAAGCAATGGTAACTATTGTAGTTTGTATCAATATTCTAATTTCATTGATACTACTTTACTGCACATGGCAAATGTACAAATTAAAACGGCGACTAGTTTGGCTGACAAACTTTTTCACAAGCTGCGATCGCAATTCTTATGCATTGCTGCATAGAAGGGCAGAAGCAATTTATTTAGGCAAAGAAAATTTAAATAATCTTCGTAAGAGTAATGAAAGTTTACAAGTAAAATTACGACAGTTTAAGCAAATTTTGGCACTAATAGTTTTTGGAAGACAAATATTATGGACTCGTCCAGGATTGAGAAATAGGTTGAAAATTAAGCGTTGAATGGGTATGGGGCATTCTTAATATTCCCTTAAACTCTTTATCCCATTTAGATAAGTTAATTTGAAGCAATATTGCAAATAAATAACCTTTGATAACTCTATGCAACCTTTGCAATCAATATATTGTCATTAACTAGAACAGTAGTAAAATCTTTGAGATTCTTGCAAGCCGCTCAAACCCACCTAAAATGGGTTTAAGGAGATGTATATATAAAATGTCTAATAACCGTAGTGGAAATTTTATTGGCGGTTTGATGCTGGGAGCTACCATTGGTGCCATCACCGGGTTGCTTGTGGCTCCGCGCACGGGGCGTGAAACACGTAAATTGTTGAAAAAATCTGCTGATGCTTTACCAGATTTAGCAGAGGATTTATCAACAAGCGCTCAAATTCAAGCAGATCGTATTTCTGAAACTGCTTTACGTTCTTGGGATGATACTTTGGAGCGATTGCGAGAAGCCCTGTTTGCGGGGATAGATGCTTCTATGCGGGAAAATCAAGCGTTGAGGCGGCAAAAAACGACCGATGACTCGAATTCTCTACCCCAGCATCTAAATAATTAGTAATTACTAAACCGAACCAATCCAAATTTAAGATTTTAGGTACTAGTTTCTATAGTGAAACCTGTCATAAACCTTAAATCTCAAATCAGAAAGCCACCTATGAATGGTGGTTAATTATTTTATGCTAAACCTGTTAGCGGAAAGTTTGGTATTAGCATCCACATTTTTCGATAACAATCATCTTGGTGGAAAGAGCATATATTATCTTCCAATCCGCCAAATTTTCGCAAAATACTTTTAGCTATTGACTTTATTAGTGTGAGTGAACCTCTGTTTTGGTTGGGATTATCTATTTTACTAGTCGCTGTTAGTTTAACTGCTTTGTTGGTAGCTGCTATTCCAGCTTTGCAGGAAGTAGCTAGAGCCGCTCGTAGCGCAGAAAAGTTGTTCGATACACTTTCACGGGAGTTACCACCTACCTTAGAAGCTGTCCGCTTAACTGGTTTAGAAATTACCGATTTGACTGATGATGTTAGCGAAGGTGTCCAAAGTGCTTCAGGAGTAGCAAAACAAGTAGATCAAAGTCTTAATAGTGCTAAAAAGCAAGCTCAAAATGTGCAAGTCGGAACGCGCAGTATTTTTGTTGGTGTCAAAACTGCATGGAAAACTTTAATTAATCCTAAACCTTCCAGACGTGCGATTGAGCGTCAAACATCTTCTCAGAAAGCGGTACCCCCAAGACAGTGAAAAGTTACCAGTGAACGCTTACCAGTAAATATTTGTGATTAGGAGGGTGCAATTCATCAATATTGAATTCCTAACTCCTAATCTCAAGTCCGGTTAATTACAAAAAAGGCAGAGGGCAGAGGGCTGATGGCAGCAGCAAAAAAGTATAAATAAAACTCCCCAATCACCAGGAAAACATTAATGGTTTGTTAGCGAAGCGTGTCCGATAGGACATAGCCCCCCGAAGTAACTTTGACGCGAGGGAACCTCGCTGTCCGTTCTTCTCTCCGGATTTATCCGTGGATGTCATTTTAGGCTTTTATCGAAGCCCCTAAATTTATTTATGGGGCATTAATTACGAATTACGAATTACGAATTACGAATTATACTCACCAATTCCCATCACCCCATGGCTACTGCAAAGTTTGCCAAACTTTAATCGTTTTATCAAAACTACTGCTAACAAGAGTTTTACTATCTGGACTAAATGCTACGGACCAAACTCTTTGAGAATGTCCTCTAAGAGTAGTAATTTGTCTTCCGGTTTGGGGATTCCATAACTTAATCGTCTTATCCCAGCTACCACTGGCAAGGGTTTTACCGTCTGGACTAAAAGCTACAGACCAAATTCTATGAGAATGCCCGTTCAAAACGCGCAGTCTCGATCCAGTACGAAGATCCCATAACTTAATCGTCTTATCCCAACTAGCACTCGCCAGAGTTTTGCCATCTGGACTGAATGCTAAAGAACTAACCGCATCTAAATGACCTGATAAAGATTTAATTTTATTTCCCGTAGCTAAATCCCATAACTTAATCGTCCCTTCAAAATGATTCCCCGTTGCAAACGTCTTACCGTCTGGACTGATTGCAACTACATTTGCTACGTCACAATCTCCTCGAATGCTACGAATTTTCGCTCCTGTAGCTGTGTTCCACAAATTAACATTCTGATCCCAACTACTACTAACAATAAAATTGCCATCCGGACTAAAAGCAATTGAACCGACAGAGGCGGAATGTCCTGTCATGACTCGGATTTGTCTCCCCGTAGCAACATTCCACAATCGAACAACTTTATCTCCCCCAGCAGAAGCTAGTATTTTTCCATCTGGACTAAAAGCAACAGCATTAACTGCATCTGAATGTCCTTTAAGAGTCCGAATCAGCTTGTTTGTTTCAAAATCCCACAATTTAATTGTTTTATCTCCGCTAACAGAAGCAAGAATTCTCCCTTCCTTCGCTTCTGCTTGTTCGGGACTAATGGCGATCGCCCAAACTGAATCGGAATGTCCGGTTAATGTGGATTTCAAAGAAGCACTTCTCCAAGGTGGTGATGATTTTAACCTAGGCTGATTCAAGAAGGGGGATACATTATTATTGCTATTGCTAACGGCAGGAGAAACTTGCCAGCCCCAAATTTTTGCAAAGCCTAAAACTACCACTGACAAACTGGTTAAAATTTTCAATATGTAATTATTCATATTTACAGTTACTATAAAATCGAAGATGAAGTTGAACCTTAAATTAACTTCATGAACCAAAAAAATATACTTATATTTATTCTCTGATAGAAATATAATCATCTATCAATTTATTCAATAATATCTCGGAAGAATTTCCAAGACTTAGGCATATTCTTTACAAGTATTTTATATTGACTTTATTCGGAATTATTATTCTCTTAGTAATTAAAAAAAAGATATTTGCCATATTTTAATAGTTTTATCCCTGGCAGAGCTAACGAGTATATTTCCATGGTTATTAAAGGCAAGAGATTCGACTTTACCAGAATGTCCTTTTAAAGTATTTAAAAGTTCCCCAGTGTTTAAATTCCATAATTTAATTGTGTTGTCGCTACTACCTGAAGCAAGAAGATTGTTTTTAAAACCAATGGCAGTAGAGGTTATGGGTTGGGAATGTCCTGCAAAAGTTCGGATTTTATCTCCAGTAACTGGATTCCATATACTTATAGAGTTATTGTGATTACCAATTAGCGAATCATTAGCTGTGATTCCAGGTATCTTAACAAAATTAATAGAATAAATTTTATTAGAACTTATCAATAAATTACGGATAAACTGGTATGATTTTAGATCCCAAAGTTTAATAGTACCGTCAAAGCTACCACTAGCAAGTATATTTCCTGTGGAGTCGAAAGCAAGGGAGCTAATGCGAGCGTTATGACTATTAAAACTAACTATATTTTCACCAGTATTAAGATTCCATAATTTAATAATATTGTCATCGCCTCCAGAAGCGAGTATCTTACCATCAGGACTAATAGCTAAAGCATGAACCGATTGCTTATGTCCTTTCAAGGTGCGAATTTCTTGCCCCGTAGCAAGATTCCATATTTTAATAGTTTTATCGTCGCTGCCACTGGCAAACTTTGTAGCTTCAGGATTAATCGCCACAACGTTTACTTTCGCCTTGTGAGTGTCGAAAACAGATATTTCCTGCCCCGTTATCAAACTCCATAGCTTTATCCCAAAAACACTGTTTGCCAAAACCGTCTTGCTATCGGGACTAATTGCAAGGGATGACACCGAGTCATAAGCTAAATTAAAGCTATCGGTTACAGCTAGCTTCTGTTTATTTGATAAAGGTTGGCTAAGAATTCTCTCAGTTTTAGCTGCGGGTTGATTATTTGTATGGTTACGAATTTGGGTTTCGCGAGTTTTCCAATACCAAATTTCTCCTACAATAAATACGCTTATGGCTGCCAATGCCAGCAGTATTTTTTTTAATTTTGTATATCTATTGACTGAGAATATTTCGGTTGGTGGTAATAGTAATTCATCTGTTTCTGTTAAAGGCGGTAAAACAACTGGATATTTTTGCAGTTCTTTCAAATCTGCAATTACTTCTACAGCAGATTTATAGCGGTGTTCGACATCTTTTTTCAATAATTTATTAATAATCCGAGCAAGTTCATCGCTAATGGGATAATTTAAATATTGTTCCCAATTACTCATCCAGCCATAACCATGCTCAGTCCATAGTTGAAAAGGTGAGATACCAGTCATTAAATGAAAACAGGTAGCACCTACACTAAACAAATCGCTTGCAGGATAAGCTAAACCATCCCTAATTTGTTCTATTGCACAGTAGCCATGAGAACCTATGGAAGTTCCTGCTTTCAATTGAAGTTTTGGCTTTAATTCTTTAGAAGAACCAAAATCAATTAGTACCAAATTGCCCGCCAACTCTTTAGGAGAAGTGCGGCGAATAATATTTTGGGGTTTAATATCCCGATGAACGACTCCCCTTTCATGAACAAAATGAAGAACTGGTAATAAATTTAATAGAAATTCTCTAACTTCTTTTTCGCTATAACACCGCAGCCAATTATCCCCTTCCCGGCGATTTTCTAATTCTTCGAGTAAATTTTCTCCGTCAATAAATTGTTGTACTAGATACAAGCAGCTATCTTGTTCAAAATAAGCAAGAAGCTTGGGAATCTGAGGATTTTCTCCTAACTCTTGCAGTCTTTGCGCTTCCTTTTCAAATAGCTCTACTGCTTTCTTTAGTGCCCAATTCCCTTCAATTCTAGGTGCTAATTGCTTGATAACACAAGGTTCATTTAACTTATCTGAATCTTGAGCCAAATAAGTTTTTCCAAACCCACCTTGTTGTGAAAGCACCCGGATAACTCGAAACCGATTTCGTAATAATGGTATTAAAGGCACCCCGCAGCTAGCGCAAACTTTTGACGATTTATCATTGAGGGGATTTAGGCAATCGGGATTTAGGCAGCAGATCATCATTTAATTCGGGCAACTGCGTGATAGTTTATGCTAACAAAAGCCCCAATTTTTCTATTTTAAAGAAAAATTATTTCATTATTATACAAAAATCTCTGTAGAAAAATATTTAAATTCGATTAATTAAATCATTTTTCGTATAATATAATCAATTTTACTGAGAATATTGTATGAATAAAAACTACCTTTATTGAGACCAAAAGTTTTTTCACAGCAGAAAAAATAATCTACTTCAAAAAATCTACTTAAATTAAGTTGCCGATTTATGTTAAATTTTCAACTAATTATGCCATTGATGAATGACGTTTGTAATTACGCTGGGATTTTCTGGCGTTTATCTTAGCTTTCCATTCACGAATAGCGATAGCAGTTCGCGTAAATGGAGGAACATAACTATTATAATTATCTTCAAAACTATTAATTTTAGGCTTCTTTTTCTCTCCTAAAGGTTGAATGCTCAAGCAATTAGTTAGGCTAGGTAAATGGGATTCTACACCGAGGGCAAACATGACCTCAGAAGTAGAGCTAAAACGTTCTTTTACACTAACTTTCAGCATTTTATTGAGAATAGAACCAAAATGTTCGCTTACCGTCAATCGTTTTTGCCAGCAGATTTCACCCGTATTTGTATCGTAATCAAATTCTAGGGGTGCTTTGCCGCTAAGCAAATACAGACAGGTAACACCTAATGCATAGATATCGCTACTGTAAACTGGACGCAGAGAAAACTGCTCTGGAGGAGCAAATCCCATAGTGCCTACAAAATTTGTAGTAGCAGTTTTATCCGCAACCTCGCTAGCTTTTGCTAACTCTTCTCTAACAGCACCAAAATCAATTAAAACTAAACGCCCATCATCGCCGCATCGGAGTAAATTGTGTGGCTTAATATCGCGGTGAATTACATGATTTTTATGAATGTACTGTAAAACTGGAAGAATTTCTTGTAAAAATTTCTTGACTGCATCTTCGCTTAAAACACCACTACGTCTAACCTCCCGAGTTAAAGTACAGCCACGGACATATTCTTGAACCAGAAAAAATTCTCCTCCCACTTCAAAATAATCCAACAGCATCGGAATTTGAGAGTGATTCCCAAGTTGGCCTAAAGTTTTAGCTTCTTTTTCAAAACGTTCTTTAGCCTTTTGCCAACTTTTAGGGCTGCTAACTTTAGGGCAAAGCTGTTTAATAACGCATAAAGGATTTCCTGGTAGAGTTACATTTCGAGCCAAAAAAGTAACTCCGAATCCTCCTCTACCCAAAATACGTAAGATTGCGTAACGTTGGCGAAATAAAGTTTTGGAACCACATAATTGTCCTAATTTAGTATTTATCAAAAGGTCTGAATGAAAATTCGATACTTTCCGAGAAAAACGATTCATTATAGTAAACAATATTATTTACATTGTGACATTGCGACTCCGCGATTTTTTAAATGTAACTACTATCGGTATTTGTCGCCAGTATAATTACCGTATCTTTGCAAAAACCTAATTTTTCTCTAACTTTTCCTTGAATACTCCGGATAGAAACTCCCAGGAAATAAGAAACAGTGAACAGTTAACAGTTAACAGTGAACAGTGAGCAGTGAGCAGTGAGCAGTTATGAGTAGTAACTAGTGAGTAGCAAGTTAGAAATTACCAATGCCCAATGCCCAATGCCCAATGCCCAATGCCCAATTCCCAATGCCCAATTACCAATTACTTATTACTCAATAGCTATTAATCCATTCTCTGGTAAATAATTGCGAAAATTTCCTTGTTCGGAAAGTACTAATAAAAGTCTGATGGCAGATTCGGGAGGTTGCTGTAAATCTTCCCAGGGTACTGCAACTTCTAAACAAGTATTTAAAGCTGCTCGAACGTGAGTTTCCCGAGAATGCCATTGGCTATATTCACCAGCTTGCTGAAATTTAATTGAGCCTGTTGAAAAATTGATTCGCAAATGATGGTGAAATAAATAATTAACTGGTGCTATATCTGGTGTATTTACTATCGGTGAACTACTGTTGTGCATGATTTTATTTGGATAAAACCACAGCAGGTTCAACTCAGAAGCTAAATCTTTACCTGGCACGATTCCAGTTTTAAAATCCATGCGTAAATAGAAATTAGATTGGTCTAAACCATACCACAACCTTTGTATCGGGCTGCTGCTGTGCATAGTTCCTCGGGCTCCGCCTATTTCCAAGCGTCCCGCTTTTTCCCAACCAAGTTCGTCGGCACTCCCATTAATTTCTGGATGAATTAATCCGGTTGCTCTGCGATCGGTTCGCGCTTCATGAATTTCTAAAGGTTGATTTAAATAAGTTGGTATGGGTTCGTTTAATGCTCGGTAAATTCCCCGCAAATGCAAGCGGAATAATTGGTCAAAAATAGCATCTTGATTGGATGAATGCCCTTCTCCAAACCACCAGAACCAGTCGGAACCCTCGGCTGCGTATAAAGCTTCCCAGGCAGCGGGATTGTTTTCTTCAGTTGCTTCTGGATGATTTGCTAATGTTTGTCTTGCTTGAGTTAAGTAGTCCCAAGCTCTATTTTTTACCGGGTCGCCGATCCAAGTTGTAAAGCTTCCATCAACCCAAGAGCCACTGTGTAATTGCTCGCCTTTCATTGTGGCTTGAGTCGGAAACTGTTCCAGAAATTCGGAAACCGTGACTAATTTTAACTGTGGTTCTTTACTAAAACCTTCGTACAAAGCTTCTAAGAAAGGTTTGCCATCTTGCTCGTAAAATTCCCAACAGTTTTCGCCATCTAAAGCAATAGTAACTAACCAAGGTTGTTCGCTGTCGCTCTGTTGCTGCATTTGAGAAATTTTGTGCAATCTTCCGATTAAATCTTGCGCAGCATCTTGAGCAGGCATTCCACTATAGGTAAAACCAACTAAATCCGATAAAGCATGGTCGCGAAAAACAATTGATAAATCCCCTTTATCTGTTTGCAAGCGGTAAGGACGATAGAGTAACTCTGGTTGTTGGATATTCCCTTCTCGATCGCGGTGGAAAAACTGCTGTATACTCCATCCTAAAACTGCTTCATCTGAGCATATCCACTCAAATCCCTGTTCTACAATATACGGTAAAACAGCCGGACTTACTGATTGTTCTGAGGGCCATAATCCGCGAGGTTTTCGTTTAAATCTATCTGTATAAAACTCCCATCCCTTACTTAGGTGACGGGGAATATCTTCAGGCCAGGAAAAACGATATCGCGGTAAATTCATATTGGGTACGGCGACTCTACCGGCATCAGTATCCGCTAGCAAAGGTAAAATCGGATGGGTATAAGGAGTAGTCATTACCTCTAACTGTCCTTTTTCCTGCATCTGACGATGTTGCGGTATAATGTTGCTTAATATTTCTCGCTGCTTCGAGTAAATACGCTGGCGATCGCTCAAACTAAAATCTTTTCCTTGCTTCAACCAAGCGGCAATTTCCCCGTCATCCCAAAACAGGGGGTCGATCCAAGCCAAATTGTGCCAAGCTAATAAATCACTGTAATCTTGTAAACTCCAATTAGCCAAACACCAAGCTTCTCCCTTCTCCTGACGAATTTGATAAAGTTCCCTGTAGCGAGGATGGGGTTGAATTAAAGTATCGTAATTAGCATCAAAAAAATGTTCGAGAATAAACTCTAACTGTCCGCTTGTTAGTTGTTCTGTTGGGGTTAAACTAAGTTCTAAATAAGGATCGAAAGCAGTACCGGCAATATAATCTTCTAGCTGCAATATCAGCGATGGTACCAAATTAACGGTTTGATGGAGTTTCGGGTAGCGTTCCAACATCAAAACCAAATCTAAGTAATCCTTAGTCCCGTGTAATCTTACCCAAGGTAGGCGGTATCTTCCAGTACTCAGGTACGAAGAACTACCTCCTTCAGGAGACTTATATAAAGGTTGATGTTGATGCCAAATAAAAGCAATATGCAGGGGGTGAGACATAAGCGAGTGTTAGCGGAGCGTGTCCGCCAGGACATGGAGTTAAAAGTTAGGAATCAGGAATTAGGATAGTGGTTACCAAATTCTAATTCCCAACTTTAATTTCTACACCACTTGTTCCACTTCTGCAATTTCTGGAATCTCTTCTCTAAGACGGCGTTCGATACCCATTTTTAGAGTCATAGCAGAACTAGGACAAGAACCGCAGGCACCTTGTAAACGTAATTTAACAATAGGACCGTCAAGTTCTACAAGTTCCACGTTGCCACCATCAGACATCAAGTATGGGCGCAATTCATCAAGAACTGTTTCTACATTTTCGTTTGTTAATTCCAATGTCATTTTAGACCTCTGTTAAGCGACAAATTTTTTTTCACAGGTTGTAATTACATACTAGACCAATTGGGAATAGGTAATGGGTAATAGATAATAAGTAATGAATTTTAACTGCTAGTCGTTCAAATTAATTTCCGTAGTGGGACGTACCTCGTTACTAGGAGACTGCTCGGCTGAAAGTAACATTTTATTTGAAATGACTATACAATTCATGACAATACCCAATGTCCAATGCCCAATCCCCACCTTTTAAACTATCGCTGGTTCTAATAACCTAATATTGGAATAGCTAAACTCGGTTTTACTATTTTGAGCATCAACACAATCTTGTATCACTTGCTTGGTCATTAAATAATATTTGTCTACCTTTTCATAGGAATCTTCAAATTTGAGAATGCTTTGAACTTCATTTGTTGCAACATCGCGAAAAACAGCGTCGTAACGGCTGGCAATATAACCTTCTCCCGTATGGAAGCTTTCGTGGGTATCAATCGTAAAAGCCGTATTACCCTTTACCCGAGTTACTTGACAAATTTCTTTTCCTCGGATTTTGTAGCTAGAATCAAGGGAATCTCCCTTCACAATAATTGAAACTAATTGTGTATTATCTGTTGAGCCTTCAATAAACTCATGATTCCCGTGAGAATCTTTAAAAGGAGTAGGTTTGCGGTGAGTAACAAAATCCCATAGCTGGATGTATATACCTTCTTCCACTTGCTTGTCGTTAATTCCAGTTACTTCTACACTCAAGTCGCGGTGAATAAATATTTCACCGGTGTAAATTTCTTGTCCCTGCTTTAGCTGTACATTAGCGCTGTAACCGGGAAAGTTTTCGTCCCAAGTATAACGACTTTCGTAAGCGTCTTTAAATAACTCTTTTGCTGTTTTTGAAGTTTTCATGAAACCACTTGAACAACACCATCCCTAGTTTAGCGGATTGAAAGTTTATGGGAATTGGGGATTGGGGATTGGGAATTGGGGATTGGGGATTGGGGATTGGACATTGGGAGTAATTATTTATTCTCCCCCCTCTACCCTCAATACTGCTCGGATAAGGAAAGGATTCGTGAAGACAAGCTGAGGAGACAGGGAGCCGAGGGGAAGGGGAGAACAGTTGCTCATGGGACACCGTTTACTCACCGTTTACTCCCCTCAGCCCCTCAGCCCCTCAGCAACACCCTTTCAGCCTTAACCGAGTAGTATTGCCTCCCCACTCACTGTTCACTGTTCACTGTTCACTGTTCACTGACTCACTCTCCCCAGTGGAAACCATAACGGGTTGTTGGTAAAGCGGTACTGTAAAAGTAACTGTAGAACCAAGCCCTTCACCTAAGCTGTAAAAATGAACTTCGCCACCCATTGCTTCGACTAATTTCTGGGATATGGTTAATCCCAGCCCAGTACCACCATATTGACGAGTACGGGAACCATCGACTTGGGAAAATAATTGAAACAATTTATCTTGCTGGTCTAAAGAAACACCTATACCTGTATCCACTACCCGGACTTTCACCATACCGGGAAATTCTTCCTCTTTAAATATGACTTTTTTACGAACGACATCAGCAGTAACAGTTATATGCCCTTCATGAGTAAATTTTATGGCGTTACCGACTAAATTTATCATTACTTGTTTGAGACGCAGGTAATCGCTGTAAACGACAATTTCATCGTTTGTGTCGGGTAACTGCATCCCAAAGCTAAGACTTTTATGCTCTGCTTGCAACCGCATGAAGTTTTCTACATCGGTGAATAACTCATCAAGTTTTACCGGTCTAAGTTCTAACTCCATTTTGCCTGCTTCAATTTTGGCAAAGTCTAAAATATCGTTAATAACTTCCAATAAATGTAAAGATGATTTGTGAGCTTCTCCTAAAAACAGAGATTTTTCTTCATCATCATCAGCCATTCCATCCAAAATCAGTTTCAAAAAGCCAATCATTCCATTTAAAGGCGTGCGGATTTCATGAGAAACATTAGCAAGAAATTCGCTTTTGAGACGGGAAGCGTCTTCCGCTTGCTGCCGTGCCGATTCTAATTCTTTATACAAAGTCGCGTGGGCGATAGCCGTACCAATTTGATTGGCAGCTTCTTTCGTTAATTCAAGCTCCTTAGCTGATAAATGCGAGGATTCGGCACTTAAGCTCAATGCAATTAAGCTATTAGGTTTTTCTTGATGGGAAGTTGCGAATATTAAAAGTTTCTCAGTGTTGAATAGTGAATCTTCTGCTTGCTCTACTATAACTGGCTTGAGAGTATTCAAAGCTTGAGTAAAGCCAACCTCAGAAGCTATATCTATTTCCGTACCTAACATTGGCTTAACCTTTGGCTGGCAAGATTCCGCTATAACACGTATTTTTGATTCACCGTAATACGGACAAATTATACAGAATTGTGGCTGTAATGTTGCACTCAAGCTATCAACAGTTTGCTGCCAAATAATCGTTAAATCCAGGGTTCGTCGAATATTGGTCGTAATATTATTAATCAGCTTCTGGTATTGCTGCGAACGTACATTATTATCTGAATTTTTAGATGATGGTGTTATCTGGATTTGATTTTTGCTCGCTGCAACTTGCAATAATCTCCCCATAACCAATACTGAGGTGGCAGCACTACCTAAAGTTGGCAGTATAGGAGTTATCAGCAATTCCAATTCTACAGCCCCTTGGGGAAGAGTAAACCAACACTGACACTTTTGAGGAATTAAAGTTGCCAACACTTGTTCTAAGCGTTCAAAATAACCTGCTTTGTCAATCGGAGCAAAGCTTTCTTGATTTTCGGTATCGTCAATATGTTCTGACTTTAACCCTAAACGTTCGCTTTGCTGCCAGTAAAAATTAAGGTAACGTCCCGTTCCTTCCTGAACGTACACCAATTCAGATCCCAGACAAGCCAATGCATCAGTACGATCGATAACAGATTTATTCTGTGAGGACAATAAATTCGGTGGTTCAGAATTCGCAGCAATACTCATAACGTATCGTTAAATAAAAACACTATGACCCAAAGAAGTTGTGCTAATAGCTGCTTAAAGTGTGGCATAAATTTTTACAGCTTTAGCATACTTGCTTGGGTTTTTAATTGTATTCCCCCGAATTAGTAGCAAAAAAGATATTTTTTAATCATTCCACTCACCACGAGGTGGAACTTTAATTCTATGAGGAGTGCGCGTCAGTTCATCATCTCTAGGAATATCGCCCCGCAGCCATTGACGCAGTGCTACTTCAATTACTTTAGAAGGATCGTTACTCAGATGATTTATTTTTTCCAACAACTCAGAATCCAAACGGATAGCAACTTCTACCTTATCGGATAATATATTTTCCGCGAGGTTGGGTTTTTCTTTCATGTTCATAGCTAATATTCTCTGCGCGTTATTTGTCCCAAGGTTAGATGAAGCAGCTTTACCTACAGTCGAACAAAAATAATGTTGAATTACCGACGTACTCCTAAAAAATTGGGCAGGCTTTTTAATAACCCTCCGGTTTTAACCGTGAGGACTCCTCCGTTCTGGGTCTTTCAGACCCAGAACGGGAAGCCTGCCCAATTTTTTTATAGAGGAATTGTGACTCAACCACCACTGCTTGCTGCCATACAGTCGTTCACGTTTATTTTACGCTTCCACTAGAACTATACCAGTACCTTTTTATAAGATGGAGGAGTAGAAGAAGGGAATAATTAGAAAGACTTAAATATTAACTGTCATGGTACTGCTCACTGCTCACTGTTAACTGTCATGGTACTGTTCCCCGTTCTAATACAAATTTGGACAGCGTGTTTGTTCGATCCGCATTACAATACGTTAAGTAAAAGCCTTTTTTATTAAGATTAAGATTGCAGAATACAGCTTTATTATTAAGTATATGACTGACGTTCCCGCTTCTCGCATTCGTAATTTTTGCATTATTGCTCACATTGACCACGGCAAATCAACTTTGGCTGACCGGCTTCTGCAAGCCACTGGTACGGTGGAAAATCGGCAGATGAAGGAGCAGTTTCTCGATAACATGGATTTGGAACGGGAGCGCGGCATTACTATTAAGCTGCAAGCTGCCCGGATGAATTATAAGGCCAAAGATGGTCAAGAATATGTACTGAATCTGATTGATACTCCCGGTCACGTTGATTTCTCTTATGAAGTATCCCGCAGCTTGGTGGCTTGTGAAGGGGCGCTCTTAGTGGTAGATGCTTCTCAAGGTGTGGAAGCTCAAACCTTGGCCAATGTATATTTGGCAATTGAGAACGATTTAGAAATAATTCCGGTTTTAAACAAAATTGATTTACCCGGAGCCGAGCCAGATAGAGTTGCTGGGGAAATTGAAGAAGTTATTGGTTTGGATTGTAGCGGTGCAATTCTTGCTTCTGCAAAGGAAGGAATTGGGATTCCAGAAATTTTAGAAGCGATTGTCGAACGGGTGCCGCAGGCACAAAATACGATTGAGAAGCCTTTACGTGCTCTGATTTTTGATAGTTATTACGATAGCTACCGGGGAGTAATTGTTTATTTCCGGGTGATGGATGGCACGCTGAAAAAAGGCGATAAAGTTTATCTGATGGCTTCTGGTAAGGAATACGAAATTGATGAAATTGGTGTTCTTTCTCCCAATCAGGTACAAGTAGACGAACTCCACGCTGGGGAAGTGGGTTATCTTTCGGCAGCAATTAAAGCGGTGGAAGATGCGCGGGTAGGAGATACCATAACTTTAAGTAAGGCTAAAGCAGCAGAACCTTTACCTGGTTATGCAGAAGCTAACCCAATGGTATTTTGCGGAATGTTTCCTATAGATTCCGACCAGTTCAAGGATTTACGCGAAGCTTTAGATAAACTTAAGCTTAACGATGCAGCTTTACAATTTGAACCGGAAACTTCCAGCGCTATGGGTTTTGGTTTCCGTTGCGGGTTCTTGGGTTTGCTGCATATGGAAATCGTCCAAGAACGTTTGGAACGCGAATACAACCTTGATTTAATTATTACGGCTCCTTCGGTAATTTACCGCGTAACTACTAATAAAGGTGAAGTTGTTTACGTTGATAATCCCGCTACTTTACCTTCTCCCAACGACCGAGAAAAAATTGAGGAGCCTTACGTTAAAGTTGAAATGATTACTCCGGAAACCTACGTGGGCACCTTGATGGAGTTATCCCAAGGTCGTCGGGGTATATTTAAAGATATGAAATATCTTACCCAAGGGCGGACAACTTTAACTTATGAGTTACCTTTAGCCGAAGTTGTAACCGACTTTTTCGATCAAATGAAATCTCGTTCTCGCGGTTATGCGAGCATGGAATATCAGTTAATTGGCTATCGTGAGAATAATTTAGTCAAATTAGACTTAATGATTAACAGCGATCCAGTTGATTCTTTAGCCATGATTGTCCACCGTGATAAAGCTTACAATGTTGGTCGCTCAATGGCTGAGAAATTAAAGGAATTAATTCCCCGTCATCAATTTAAAGTACCCATCCAAGCAGCTATTGGTAGTAAAATTATTGCCTCAGAACATATTCCAGCATTGCGGAAGGATGTGTTAGCCAAATGTTACGGTGGTGACATTAGTCGGAAGAAGAAACTTTTACAGAAACAAGCCAAAGGTAAAAAGCGGATGAAATCCGTAGGTACCGTTGATGTACCTCAAGAAGCATTTATGGCAGTACTAAAGTTGGATCAGCAGGCTTGATATTCCCCATACTTTAATTTCTCGCTTACCGTTTGTAGACAGGTTATATAGGGAAATCGCCCGTACTCGAAAACAGCGCGGGCGATTTTGTTAAGAAGTTAGGATTATTTTCATAATACCGAAAAATTTCGTTTTAGTTGAATATTTGTGAAGATGTCGCGAAGATATCAGAAATCAATTTCCTATACCTTTGAAGGATGGGGCTTTGTAAGAATAATCCCAGGCTTCCATTCTGCGGGCATTTTTTTTTAGGTTTCAGATTAAAGATACTCTAATTAGCAAAAAATAAATACATTATAAATAATGGCGATCGCCTCTCCACAGCCATGACTATATAGTTTGTTGTACATCAGTATAAATTCATATCTTGCACCTCGACGAGAAACCGGGTTTCTTACAAATCACTCAACGAAATAATTATGTTTAAAGTTCGGAGAAACCCGGTTTCTTTGTGCTTGTTGAGAATGGTGCAAGATATGTGTAAATACGCAAATTATATTTCAATCATTTAATACTTTATCTTACTTTTCGTTTGCTAACGATATATTTACATAAAAAAAATAGCGTTTTAATTATAGGAATTGTTCCATTTTTATGAAATGAAAATTCTTATTTTTTAATTAAGTATTTACTCGGTTATCAGTGCCATAAATTAAGACATAGATTATATCTATAAGCGTATTGGTTTTCTAGAAAAATCAACCGCAATGAAGTCTGAAAAGCTTCAGTAATTTAACAAAAAATACTTAATAAAAGGGAATCGCATCATGAAAATCTACCAAAAAATATCTATTTCTTTGTTTGCTGCAACTGCGAGTCTATTAAGCTTATCTTCCGCAGCTTTCGCTGGTGAAGGTGGTGCTGCTGGTGCTGCTGCATTCACAATTAACGGTACTGCTGTTACTGGTGTTGCTGTAGCTGCTTCTGTGGGTAAAAACGATGCATCCGCTGCGGCTTTTAATAATGTTAATGATAATTTTAATTCAGCCTTTGCTTTAGGTTCCGCTGGTGCTATCACTATGGAAGGAATAGGAGATCCAAATTCAGCAGGAATGACTGGTGGGGCAGATCCTGCACTTGGAACTGCACAAGCTAATGATTTGACTGGTTCTGCAACCATTCAATTGGGCACGGCAAGTGGTGAAGTTATCGCTACAATTCCTGGTGAAGCAGCACCATAGTAGATTCAACGTAAAAATCGTGTTTGCTTTTTAGCAATTTTCTGAAAATATAAGGTTTAAATTTCATCAGAGACGTAGCTTTCAGTTGCGTCTCTGTTTGTTTATTTCACAATATTAAACCTCACCCCGCCCTAAGGGGCACTCCGCTATTTTGGAGAAGGAATACTGGTTCCCAGTCTCTGACTGGGAACCCATATCAAGAGGCTCTGCCTCTAGAGTCAGTTAGAGGCAGAGCCTCTTGATATGCATTACAAGGCTGAGCCTTGTAACGAGAATACGAGTTATCTTCGTAATCTATCTATCAAATTCTTTCTTTTCCGTCGTAAAATCCGCTTATTATCAATTTTTTTAAATGGATTTCTTGGCGAACCTATTCTAAATAATACTTTGAATATATTGTCGGTAAAACGAAGTTTGATACCTTCGCTATCTTCTCCTAAATCATAAAAATTATTTGTCCAAGAAAAAGATAGTGTTGGACTATTATATTTACCTCCTAATCTTAATTTTGCTGCTGCGCCGTAACGAGAAGTACTGGAAGATTTGTTTATTGGTGTGTAATAACCTGTTAGCTGAAAGTTTTTACTAAAATTAATTGCTAAATTTGCTAATAAGGTTTTATCTACAGAATTGGGTAAAATATCGTCAAAATAGTTAACTAAACCCATAGAAATGTCACCAAACTTAGCTCTTGCTCCTACTGTGACGAAACTTGCAGGTGCTTCACTTTCAATTCTTCCTATACGGCTTTTTCTATCTATTGCATAGTTTAAACTACTTGATAAAACCAAATTACTGTTTTTACTAAAGCCAATTTTTTGAGACATACTAGCATATGCCTGAGAATAATAGTCTCTATCGGGATTGATATAGCCGATAGCCCCTGTAGAAATATTTAAATTACCAAAGTTTCGAGTATAATCGCTACCGGCATAAGCTTTTATTGTTTTACCTGCGATCGCACCCGTATAATATTTCCAGCTATCTACAGAACCCTGTACGTTTCCGGTAAAGCTGATATGGGGATAATATTTGATATCTTCTACAAAGCGATTTCCTGTAACCAAATTCACATCTTGAGCGAAATTAGTAAGATAAATTTGCCCGTAGAAATTTTCTAGTTCGTTAGCAGAAAAATTTTCGCCATTAACAATAGAAACTAAATCGATATTGGAGTCAACTCCACCTTCTCCGCCTCCATCAGCTATTATTGTTTGCTCTCCGGTAGGTTTATATCGATTTATGTTCTCAATTCTGCGCTCGATAATGGGAGAAATACCAACCCAAACACTATTAAACTTAGCTCTAGGAATTTGACTTCTACGTTTAATACCGGGTTTAAGACTATTCGCATAACCGATTCCTGCTTGATAAAAGGTATAACTACTGGTTGGGATTCTAACGTTATTGGCTGCTAAAAATAAGTTTTTATTGATATTTGTATTAACTTTTTTACTGCTTCCCTGCAAAGGAGGTTTCGCATCGGGTAATACAAAGTTTCCTAACTGTACGGCAGAATTTAATAGTAAATTATCGCTATCCGTAATTAATCCAAAACCGCGAATTGTACGTCCAATAACGGCTTTTTCATGATTGGCTTTAACAATTTGTCTGACTTTGGAATATAAGCCTATTTGGGTGTTATTAATTTCTTCTTTTCTTTCGTAGAAAACTTGATTCCCTTGGGTGTTACCAGGATATGCTCCTGCATTAGGAAAATACAAATCTAGTCCGAGTTGTTGTCCATTAGCTCCCGTTTGGAATCCTGGAAGCTGCATAACTGCTAATGATTCGGGAGTAACAACCTCGTTCATGTTAGCTGTTTGCACTATACGAGTTGGGAGAAAGAAATCTGGATCGAGACTATCTCTATCGGTAATTAAACCGGGAGTATAAGAGCATTGTTTATTTTCAATATCTTCACCAACTAAACAAGAAGCAATCAAGCTCATTTGCATCTGCATACCAAGCATTGTATGTGGCTCGTTTCTTGTTACTGCAACTTTTCTAGTTTCTCTGATTCTCTCTAGCTGTAGATAATCACCTTTTTGGTCTACTCTATAAATATTATCTTTAGTCAAACTTTCTGTTACTTTTCCATCAACTTTAACAATCCCACCAGCAGAAATACTTGTATTAGTATCATCTCCGAAAGTTGCTCCACCGTATAATTCCCATTCAGTTAAATGGCTGATAAATATACCATTCAAAGGTAAAGTAGTTGTGAAAGGATGAATTTTTTCTTTGGGAGCAATTCTTGGTGGGATAACATAATCTGAGTTTAAATCAGATACTTTTGATGGCTTCTGTTCGGATAATTTCGAGTTATTATCCCTTAAGTCTCGAACTAAATTTAATTTATTGATTGCATTTTTAATCAACTTTCCTTTGCTAATCTTTCGATAAACATCAGGCAATTGATTAAATAACTGTTTTTCTAAATTTGCTTGATGATTGCTTTCTGTTACATAATTTTGAAACCTTTTTTTTAATTTTTCTCTCAAAGCATTTTTTATTGTTAATGAATGCTGTTTTTGGTCATTTTTATAACCAGTAAAAGACTCATCTTTTTCTTTTGATAAAGCGTTTATTTTTTGGGCAGATGCTATCTGATTACCTAAAGCTAACCATATCGAAAAAGAGGAAAGGAAGATGCACAATTTTAACTTTACGGTCATTGTATAAGTTGATTACTTATAAGATTAGCTTCTATGTAAGTAAATTTATTTATAGCCTATTTTTAAATCACCTGATAAAAATAAATAGCTAATACAAAGATTAATTTTATCTTTTATCTGTGTAAATTGATAAAAATAATTGTATTAACTTGAACATAATATAATCAATTTTTTCTACGTATAGCATCAGCATAATTGCGTATTTTATACTTTATTAACTAAAAGATGCGTGTAGATACTTTTAAGTCTAACTACTTAAATAATCAATATAATAATGCTTTCACGATAAGAAACCGGCAATAGGGTTATTGGTGCTTTCTTTAAGATAAAAACTAAATATATTAATAAAAAAGGTTCCTAGCCTTTTGACTAAAAACCTCAATGAAATAGTTTTAATTGCTATTAGTCTATTTAGTTTGTATTTGCGAAATAAATGCCTTGGATAGAACCATCAATCACACCTTCTGCAAAATTTCCTTTCCGAATTAATCCAATCAATTCATCATTAACAGTTAATCCTTTAACACCATCGTCATCTATGTAGATACCAGTACCTCCACTAGTAGCACCTAGATAGTAATCTTCTTCCCCGCCATAAAGTTGGATAAAATCTTCACTTTGATTAAAATCTTCAATTATGGCATAGTCAGATTTACCTGAATCATTGCCTGTATTATTATAATAAGCACGTTCTAAATCTCCCAAAATAAAGGTATCTTCACCAGCATTTCCTCTAAGTCGATCGCGCTCACCTACACCGAAAGTAGTGGCATCTACACCAATTATTTCATCGTTACCGTTGCCACCGTCAATATAATCGCTACCACCACCACCAATTAATATATCGTTCAAGTCACCGCCATAAAGTCTATCTTTTCCTTCACCTCCATCAAGAGAATCTTGACCATTTCCACCTTGGAGAAAATCATTTCCCGCACCACCAATTAAAGTATCGTCAGCATCACCACCGTAAAGTCTGTCGTTTCCTTCTCCTCCTTCTAAGGAGTCTTTATCATTTCCACCGTTTAAATAATCGTTTCCAACTCCACCAGTTAGACTATCTTCACCGTTATCACCATAAAGTCGGTCGTTGTCTGCTCCTCCATCAATTATGTCATCGCCATCTTTTCCTTCGAGGTAGTCGCTTCCACCGTAACCGTTAATTTCGTCGTGAACGTCGGTTCCCTGAAGACTGTCTTTAGCTTTTGTACCTTCAATGGGAGCAGTTATACCAGTAATTAGAAAATTATCAAGAGCAAAATCTTCATTACCAGCATTTAGATTAATCTCTAACTTGAGGTCAAGTTTAGAACCAGTACCAGATATTGCCTGTGTAAAATTCTTTGCTTCACCATCTAATTTAGTACCATCTCCTACTCCATCAAAGTCAGTATCTTGAAGGAATACACCGTTAAATGAACCGCTGCTAAAGTCACTTCCTGAAAACGAAAGCAGATTCTGTTCTTGACCACTATCAATACTGTAGTAAACTTTGATAAAGTCATTTTTATCAATATCCCCAGGTGAATCGAAGAAAGAAGCGAAATCACCGCTAAATTGCAAATCGGTTAACCATTTGATATCTATATTAGACCAGGTAAGGGTTATCGGCAGTGATGCTCCTTCTCCATCCAAGTCTTGACCAGCTAAGAATTTATTAGTGAAACTGGTATATGATTTGATGTTAGTAGCATTTTGATTGTAAATACCAAGATAATCATTACTTCCATCAGAGAAAAATTGCGAACTCTTGGTAAATTGTGAATCATTATCAAAAGTTTCATTGAGAACAACAGCGATACGATTGTATTTTGTACCAACTTTATCGCTATTATTCCCATCATTAAATCCACTTATACCATCACCGTTTCCGATTATATTATTACTGCCACTTGTATTAGTACCAGTTACCGATTCAAAATTATTTGGGAAGTCATCAGCATTTGCATTATTCCCAATAACACTGTTAGAAACCGTTGCGTTACCAAAATTAGCAACACCACTACCAGTCTTAATAAAGGCAGTATTACCAATAACCGTAGAACTGTTGAATTGCAGGTTTGTATCGTTACGAATCCCACCACCTTGATTCGCTCCATTACCGTAAAAAACACTATTGCTAATATTGGCATATGTACCGACATTGATTAACCCACCACCACCACTTGTTGAACTATTGCCAACAGAAAAATTATCAGTAATACTACTGTCAACTATAGTTAATTCTCCGTTATTGAAAATACCCCCGCCGCTATCAGTAGCTAAGTTATAACGAATTACAACATTTTTTAACGTTAAATTACCGTCGTTATAAACACCACCACCATCATCATTAGAGTTGCCGTCTTGAATTATGAAACCATCAAGAGTAGCAGTAGAACCACTACCTAGTTTAACTACGGTATAATTATTATCTTTCCCATCCCGTTCTTTACCGATATCACCGCTAAGGTAGGTAAGATTTTTATCGATATCTCTTTGTTCTAAACTTATTTCATCTCCGGCAAAACCACCATAGATAGTAACTTCATCTTTAAGTTCAAAACTATCTGTACGATTGTTTCCCGGTTTATAAACACTTTGCGCTACCCAAATTTCATCACCTGAACTAGCAGCACTAATTGCTGATTGTAAACTGGTAAATGCATCCTCCCAAGAACTACCGTTATTATTTCCTGTAGCCCAAGGTTTAACTCTGTAAATAACCATTTTAGGTAATTTTATAAATTATTTTATAACAATGTTCCGTTTTGTTCATTTTCTTCCGTATTTTCGTCATCTATCTTCTGTATGAATACGGAATATATTTAAAATTTTGATTTTGAAAAAATAAAAAAGCATTATTTTAATTATGAGAGAAAGGTGCATAATTGATGAAGAAATAATAAATCAAAAAGCCCCCTTCGAGGAGATGGGGAGATACAGCACTCTGCAAGTAGATGAGGTACACCATTCTCAAGTTACAATCCAAATTGTTCATCGTCTCATAACGCATCCTACAATTTGAAAAATAAAAAAATATATCTCTCGGAATAATATACAATCAATCTGATGGAAGAATTAGTCAAGCAACTATATGGTTATAATTTTGATTTAACTTTTATATAAACATTACAGATGACAAACTGTCATAAAAAGTCAAGATTTTTGTCCCCAAAAAAGATTAAGTCTTATTTCTATAAGGAAAAAATAAAAAGTAAACTAAAAAGTAAACAATTTACTTTGTATAAACTTTTCAAAGGCGTATCATAATACCCAAAATATCTTATCTATCAAAGATAAGGATATAGGTCGAATTGTGTCTTACTTTACCTAGATTAATAAAATTATGACACCGCCAAATACCCCGCAAGATTCAGATTTTCCAACTGTGCCAAGTCAACCGCGAAAAAGTGTTTGGCTGGGTAATATTGCGAAAATTGCTGGTATTTCTCTTCTAGGTTTGGGTATTGCTGGTTATTTTGGCTTAGATTATTTTATTCGTCGCAGGTTACCGGGTATATTAGATGAGCAATTAACTGAATTTGTTAATCGCCCTATCAAGGTGGGTGAGATAAAAAATTGGTCTTTAACTGGGGTAAGATTGGAAAACTCTGCAATTCCAGCGACTGAAAATGACCCAAATTATGTTAAGGCTAAAGCTATAGATATCGGGTTTAATCTAATTCCGGTGTTGTTTACTCAAACCCTTCCTTTAAGTATAAATTTGATTGAGCCGGATGTTTATGTTGAGGAAGATAAGCAGGGGGAGTGGGTAAGGATTAATTTAGATAAGACGGATGAAGGAGAGCTTCCCTTTGATATTGATGCGAAAGTTAATTTACGTAGAGCGAAGGTTGCTATACTTCCCCAAGCTTTGAAAAATCCTTTTGCTGTTGAAGATATTAATGGGTATCTTAATTACAGCGAAAATAAAGCTTGGCAATTGCAATACGGTATAAATGCAACCGTTGTTAAGGGGAAGGTAGATATTGATGGTTTTACTCAGTTAAATACTTATAAGAGTCAGGTTAATGCCAGAATTAATAATCTTTCTTTACCAGATTTGAGTAATTATGTCAAAGATAATCTTCCGGTGAGGATTCCTAGCGGTAAGCTAAATGCTAATCTCAGAATTGATTTACCTAGTTTATCGGAGTTAGCTGCTGTTAAAGTTAATGGTAGTGCCGAGGTAGGGCGTTTACAGGTAAAATCTCCACAGTTGAAAGTTCCTGTTAACGCGATTGCTAATTTAAAATTTGATGGGCAAAGGGTAAGTTTTGGGGATACTAGAGCTAGTTACGGTAATTTAACTGCTGCGGTTTCTGGTGTTGCGGATTTAGATAAAGGTTTTAATTTAAAGGTTAATACGAATTCTTTCGGTATTGGAAGTTTACTCAAAACAACTAAATTAAAGTCTCCTGTAGATATAAATGGTAATTTACAAGCGGAGTTATTACTTAGGGGGGATGTCAAAAATCCGATTTTACTGGGTAATGTTTTCAGCAACCAAGGGATAATTGTTGATAAAGTTGCATTTACTAAGCTAAATACTGTTTTCGGGGGAAATTTACAGCAATTTATTTTAAAGGAATTTCGCGCTATTCCGGCAACTGGTGGTGATATTACCGCTAAGGGTGAGGTTTCATTTCCGAAGTCTTTACTGGAAGTAAAGGATTTTGGTAAGTCGAAAATAGCTTTGGATTTCGATGCTCAAATTCCTAATCCGCAAGCAATTGTTGCTGCCTACGGTGTTACCAATGATATGGTAAAGTTGGGAAGATTATCGGCAGATGGTGAGGTTGGAGGTACGATTGCAAATCCTCAAGGTGCTTTAGCGTGGGAGTTACCGCAAGCTGAAGCTGATATTGTTGGACAAGTTTCTGGTGGTGGTAATGTTAGGTTAGCGGGGAATTTAATTACTTTAAATAATACGAGTTTACGAACTGCGGAAGGTAGGGTAAATATTGATGGTAGAGCCAATTTAGCTACGAATAATTGGAATGCTGCTGTGAATGCGAATTCTTTGGCTTTAAATCCTTTTTTGGCGAAAGTTGAAAATGTTGGGGAAAGGATTAAAGATAGTTCGATATTTTTACGGCGTGCTGATATAAGTCTAGCGGGAAGTTTGAATAATTTTAATCCTGGGAGGATTCGCGGCGATGTTGATGTAAATTTAAATGTTAACCAGGGGAATGTTGCTGTCAATGGTAATTTAAATCGAGGTATTTTGACGGCGAATGCCAATGTTAGCAAAATTGGTTTAAATAAACTTGTGCCGGAGTTGCCTTTAGCTGTTACTGTTGCCAATACAACAGCTAATGTTTCTGGTAGGTTGAATGATTTACTCGATAATCAATCTTTCGATTTAGCTAAATTAGATAGTTTCCGCGCTTCGGCTAAGGGAAATTTGATTTTACCGGAAGTTAAGGGAAACGGTAGAGTTGATTTTAACGGTAGTGGGAATTTTGCGACGAAGAATTGGAATTTGGTTGCGAGTGCAAATTCTTTGCCTATAAGTAGTTTATTATCGGCTGAGCAGAAACAGGAATTTCGTTTAAATCAATTAAATCAGCCAGTTACTTTACGACGCGGTAATGTCAAGTTGGCTGGAAATCTAGGTATTATCAATGATTTTGATTTAAACAAGGTGAATGGTAGTGCTGATTTAAACTTGGGTGTAAATAACGGTAGTGTGAGAGTTGACGGTAATTTGAATCGGGGAATATTACAAGGAAATGTCAACGCCAATACTATTGCCGCAAATCCGTTTTTACCGGAATTACCTTTACGAGTAACGGTAGCGAATACCAGAGTTAATCTTTCTGGTAGAGTAAATCAACTGCTGGAATTAAAATCTTTTGATTTAGATAAGTTAAATAAACTAGATAGTTTCCGAGCTACTGCCAATGGAAGGTTAATTTTACCTGGCAGTAGAGGGGATATCAATTTTAATGCCAATGGTAATTTAGCGACGAATAATTTAAAAGCTGTTGTAAATGCAAATCGAATTTCGTTAAATCAACTTCTACCAGAGTCGCCTTTACCAGTGACAGTGAATAATAGTAGGGTAAATGTGACTGGTAAGATAAATCAGCTTTTAGCAAACAACTTTGATAATGTTAACGCCGATGTGAATGCTAATTTAGCAGTTGCCAGAGGTAATGTAACAGCGATCGCGAACCTTAATAATGGTAGAATCGCTAGCAATATCAATGCTAATAATATCAACACATCTATATTGTGTCGCAGTTTTGATATATCCTCTTTCCCCTGTGCCCAAATTTCCCCATTATCTGCAAAATTAAACTTGGCGGCAGAAGTAAAACCCTTATTAGAAGGGAATCCGATTTTAATTCAAGCTAACCAAGCTTATGTTAATACCCTGCAACAAGAATTAAACGCCAAAGGAGAAATTGTTGTTGTACCTGGTGACGATGACATATCTTCTTGGAATGTTGCCACTGATTTAAATATTGATGCAAATTCCAACTTATCTAAAATTCCTTTACAATCTATAGCGCTAGGGTTAGATGAGGAAGCAATACCAAAAATTAAAGGTAAAGCCGATTTTTCCGGTAGACTTATCGGCAGAAATTTGATTTCAGCACCTTTTGCTCCCGGTAATCTGAGATTAGCAGGAAATTTAAACTTAAGAAATCTCGCTTTAGATGATAATCGGATAGAATTTCAACCTTTATTACAAGGTCCTGTTGACGTAAACTTAGGGAATAGCATCGAACTAGATTTACAAGGTAAAACAGATAGAATCGCTGCTAATTTACAACCTTGTACCAGAGAAAATTGTTTATCCCCTTATCTTCCCAGCTTCTTTGATTTAAAACAAGGAGTAAATACTCAAAATCCGATTCTTCTCGCAGGTAGAAGACAAGGTGATGTTTTAGATATAGATTTGAAAAACGCTTCCTTATCCTTATTAAACCTTCTTCCCGTCGTCGAAGAAACCATCGGCACTACTGTAGATGGTAAAATAACCGGAAATCTTGATGTAAATCTTTTCAACTTAGCAACTGCCGGAAATATTCAGATAGATAATCCTGCCATAGGAGCCGTCAAAGCCGAAGAATTCCTTGCCGCTTTCTCTTATGACGGAGAAAATGCTCGTGTTGATGCAGCAACTTTGCAAATTGGTAAAACAAGATATGCTTTGCAAGGCAATTATAATTTAAATACCCAGGATATCAACGGTAGATTGAAAGCAGATGATGCTAAAGTACAAGATATTTTCGCTGCCGTTAATGTATTTAACTTAGAAGACTTGCAAGGTGGAGTTAACAGTATACTAAATCCCGAATACGGAAATGCTGCTAACTTACCAAGTCAAACCCTAGGAAAACCCCAAGCTTCCATAATCAAACAAATCCGCTATTTTGCACAAATTGTTAATCGCATTCAACAACAAGCTGCTTTACAACAAGATGAAAATACGATTCAATTCGATATTCAAGGGGAATATGATGCAGAAGTTGCCGTAGCAGGAAAACTTACAAATCCCCAAGTTAATTTTCAGCTATTAGGTGACGGTTGGCAATGGCGACCTGTTGAAGAATATATAACCTATAATTCCAATAAAGGTGTTGTCGTCAAAAAAAATCAAGCTATAGATATTAGTAAAATTGTTGCAAAAGGAACTTACGAAAACGGAATAGTTGAATTACAGCCAGCAGAAGTTGCTGTGGAAGGCGGTTTAATTGCTTTAGGTGGAAAACTAGAATTAGATGGATTAAAATCTTCAGGAACAGTAAAAGTTGAAAATCTTCCCGTAGAATTAGCCCAAAGGTTTGTCGATTTACCAATTGATGTCGGTGGTAAATTTAATTTACAAGCAAACCTCGGCGGAAATGTATTCACACCAGATATTCCCCAAGGTACCTTCTCCTTAGTAGAGGGCACCATCAACAAAAAACCTTTAGGAGAATTAGCCGGAAATTTCAACTATATTGATTCCATTGCTAAACTCACCACAACTCCCAACTCTATTGTCAAAATTGACGCAACGGTGCCTTATCCCCTCCAGGCAAACACTACTAATACCGTAGCCGTGCAAGCGAAAATTGATAACCAAGCTTTCCAACTTTTAGATGCTTTCACCCAAAACCAACTGCAATGGGTAGATGGAAATGGAGAAGTTACCGTCGCGATTAATGGCGATTTAAATACTCAAGCCAATACAATTCAAGGAATATTAGGTAATTTAATCGCTACTTCTCAAATAAATATTCAAAATGCCAAAGTTAAAACCAAGCAGTTAGAAAGCAAGATTAAATTATCTGCTGTCGGAAACGCTATTTTAGATGATGAGATTATTCAAATAGAAGAATTATCCGGTACTTTAGCTCAAGCTCCATTTCAAATTGCTGGTAATTTACCTTTATTCCAACCCAACAGCAATAAACCTTTAAGAGTTATTCTAGGTTCATTGAATGAAAATTCCCAAGATATTCTGTTTGAAGAATTAGAACCTCAGAAAATTAAATTGAAAGGATTATACAACGGACAAATTGCTTCTCAAATTGAAATTTCCCGTACTGCATTGAATCCCGTAATTAGCGGAAATCTTCTTTTACAAAAAGGGAAAGTTTCTATACCAAAACTACAAGAAGACGAAGCCAAAAATACTGAAGAATTAACCGCGAAATTAAAAAATGCAACTAACGAAAAAGCTGCAACTCAATCTAAACAATTAAACCAACCCCAACAAGCAAATAATTTACCCATCAACCCCACATTTGATAACTTCAAAATCACTTTAGGTAGAGGATTTAGATTTAGTCGCAGTCTACCGCGAGTTAACTTCCGCATGGCAGGAGATATTACAGTTAACGGTGGTTTAAATAATCTACGCGGAAATGGAGAAATTGAACTCAAACGTGGTAGCTTATTCCTACTCGATAACTCATTCTTTATCACTCGCGATCGCAAACAAATAGTAACCTTTTCACCAAACCGCAGTTTACTAAATCCCCAAGTTGATGTAGAATTACAAACTACAGTTGTTGACGCTCCCAACTTTGACCGCTTGGAAGCTAATAATAACGAAATTCGAGATGATATCGTTGCAGCTACAAACCCCGAACAAATTGATGTCAGAATTATAGTTAATGGAGAAGCAAACCAACTACTTGCATCTTTAGGTAATAATACATCTGATGGGAATGCTTGCATAACATACCAAAGAAATATCCGATTATCCGAATTAGGAACAAACATTACCGAATCTGAAAATAAATTAAGAAAAGTTTCCGACTGCATCAACGCAAATAGTAAAGTCAGTATACAAACCAGAGATTTACTCGATAACCCCGCAGTCGCATTAACAAGTACCCCCAGTCGTAGTAACAACGAAATTTTATCGTTGCTAGGAAATCGTACTTTCGCAGCACTACAAAAACTCGAACAACAACTTACCAGCGGAAAGGAAAGGGAGTTGGTTGAATCTTTAGTGGTAGATTATATATTTGCACCTTTTGAAACCAAAATTACCCAAGACGTTTTATATGAAGCTCAAAAACCCGTAAACTCTTTAGGTAAATCAATTGGGTTAACCAGATTACAGGTATTTCGTTCCCTGACGGGTTTGCAAAATATTAACGATAACTCTTTAGCAAGATTTATTTACGTGACAGGTTTGAAAGATATTAACGATAACTCTTCAGCAAGATTTATTTACGATTATGAAGCGGGTGAATTTCGATTACAGTATGAAATGAGATTTTAGATGAATGGGAATGGGGAATGGGCATGGGGCATTGGGCATTGGGAAAATATTAAATGTAGAGACGTAGCAATGCTACGTCTCCATAAACTGTCAGGAATAAAGAATTAATATAGCGATTTTCTGTTGAGTCGAATAGAGTCAAAACCTTACTCTGACAACTCACCAGAATGCACCACTGCGAGAAAACCGGTTTCTTTACGATTTCACAAGGAGATATTAATGCTTTCACAAATAGAAACCGGGTTTCTTTGAGCGAAATTGAACAAGGTACAAGATTGTG
Organism: Cyanobacteria bacterium J06633_8; assembly: GCA_039820645.1. Lineage (GTDB taxonomy): Bacteria > Cyanobacteriota > Cyanobacteriia > Cyanobacteriales > Nostocaceae > Rivularia. The sequence continues at coordinate 112,422 of JBCBPQ010000002.1, forward strand.
ACAAGACAGGATATCTCTCTCCGAAATTTTGGAGATACTAAACTATTTGTTTCTGACGCTGATAAATAGACAAACCAACAGCACCTACAGCGAATAAACTCAGTACTGAAGTAGGCTCGGGAATTGATTGCGAGGATATTCTCAGAGATACACCACCGACATTATCGCCATAGACACTGTCGGATATAAAAAAGTTAACCTTTTTGTTTGACGTAAGCTTAAAAGATGTATCCACAGCATTTTGCATTGCTTTTATAGGATTGCTATAGACACCAGGGCTAGAAAACATATCACTAAAACCCTCGAAAGATATACGATAGCTATTTATCCAGCCTTTTAGACAGCCTTCTCCATTACGATTGCAAAAAGATGTAACTCCCTCTCCCCAACCATTCCAAGCGTCATAATTACCGCCATCGTTGATTCCAATATAATCAACTTTATAAGTTCCCGCTGATAGATTTAACGAAATTGGATTGCTAGTGTCATTGTCTCTGGCATTTAAATCGACGATTCTTTTGAAGCTGGCTGCTTGTGCCTCTGTTTGCATCAAACTAGAACTCATCACTACACTAACGGCAAGTATTACTAAATTGCTAAATATTTTCATCAAATAAATCTCTTCTTTTACTTGAAAGATGTATCAAATCTTTCTATACATCTCAGTGATAATTGATATTTATCCCTGACGCAAGGGATTGTTGAGTATTTTGTAAAAGCTTTATGAAATCTATTTTTACGTACTGAGATAAAATAAAAAAAGCATCAATAATTAATAAAATCCGTTTTAAAAGCGTTATCAAAATAGCTTCTTATGTATTTAACCGTATTCCCTGATTAATTTTCATCAAAACTATTTAAAAGATAATAGTTATATTTGCGGCTATATTATTGTTGATGCCTTAATTTCTCTCTGCTTTTGTATCGTTAATAAAAATACTAACTCATATTAAGTAAAAATACTATATTGTTTTAGTATTTATTTAAAATATTTTCATGAGTTATTCTCAAAATATTCTCAATATCTTTACTTACCTGTAATGGTTTTTCTTCAGGAGTCTGGGGTATGTCTTTCGATTTATTTTTAATTGCATTTTGAATATCGCGAGCTAGTTGGGTAACTTCCTCTATTTTTATAATCCAGGTATTTACGTAACTCTGTACTACACTACCGCGAATACCCAATTGCAAAGCACGATGCTCTAAACGTCGTAAGGATAAATCTCTATCGGGATCCCATTGATACCTTACCTCGGAGTTGTCTAAACTTCTTTTCCAATCTCTTTCTGATGCAAAAATATCTCTGTCGAATGATGTTGGTATTGCTTGCTTAAGAATCTCTTGAAAACCTTCATGGGTAAGCTTGATTTTTAAGATAGATTCTTGTCTATGTTTTGTTGCATAACCCGAACGATAAAGCATCCAGCCAAATGAAGGTTTAATCCAAGTCATTCTCTCCATATTAAAACCCTTGCCAAAAGTTCCTTTACGTAAAGCCTCCTCAGCTATAGAAGGTTTGAAAGCTTGATATACATAAATCCCTTCACTGTCGTAAGCTGCTAAAATTTGTCGCTGCATTTATGATAAATCGTCTTGCAATATATGTATTACATTGTAATACAAGAAAAAAAGATGATGGGGACCAAAATTAATTATCATCGGTTCGGTTTTGGTTTCGATTCTCGGCATCAGGAAGTACCATTAACTGCTTTTACTTCCTAATATGGCGGGGAGGCTTTATCGTTGTCTTATAGATTCGTCCAATCTTTTGCACCTTTTCGAGATATTTTCAGGACTTACGCAATTGTCACAAAACTCGGTTGGTGCGTGACACTCAAAAGCTTATTACTATGTTCAAAATTAATCAAAGTGTCACAGCACCCTACAAGAAAATGTGCCGGTTGCGTAAGTCCTAATTTTTAATTGTTTGTTTTTACTTAAGTAAGTCGGCACAAATAAACCAAGCTACATTACAGAATGTAAATTACCCTCAAACCCTTATTCCTATTGCAAGACAGCAAGACAGCAAGACAGCCTTATCCCAATTACTATTTTCAATGCCAACCTACTTAATTTCCCCGGTGAATACATTCTCGTTACTCCGGATGAAGTATTTTGGCGCTAAAGCGCAACTACGAACCTTAGTAGCTTTTATCTGATTGCCAGACATTTTACGATTTGGCAATTGACTTGCTATTCTTATTAGATTGTTGGACATATTGTTAGACTTAATATCTTAATAATTTACAGTGAAAGTATCATTAGTTGTTAGCGACTTATCAGAAGGCGGAACTCTTCGGGCATTTTTGTTAGCTCAAGTGTTAAAAAGCCTTAATCATACAGTAGAAATTGTTGGCTTTATTTACGGTAAGGAAATTATTGCGACACCACCTTCTGGAATGAGTATTGTTTCCGTTCCTGGTAAAAACTATCCTGGTTTTTTATCGTCGGCGAAAAAGCTATTACAAAAGCTGGATGGAGATATTATTTATGTATGTAAACCAAAACCTAGAAGTTTCGGTATTGGATTGCTGAAAAAACTTAGTGGCAATCGTCCTTTATTTTTAGATATTGATGATTGGGAATTAAGCTGGCATGGTGGTTACGAATTTAAATATCGTCCCAGTTTAAAACAATTATATCGAGATATTTTTAAGCCAAATGGAGCATTGAAATTTCCCGATCATCCGCTATACGTTCAATGGATGGAAAAGTTAGTTTCAAGGGCGGATGTAGTCACCGTAGATACTCAATTTTTGCAGCAAAGATTCGGTGGTGTTTATCTTCCGAATGGGAAAGATACAGAACTGTTTAACCCAGATAAATACAATTATACAGCGAGTAAAGAACGTTACGGTCTTTCCGAATATCGAGTTTTGATGTTTCCTGGGGCACCAAGACCTCATAAAGGTGTAGAAGATGTATTAATAGCTTTAGATAAATTAGATCGTCCAGATTTAAAATTAGTCATTGTAGGAAGTAACCCTTACGATGATTACGATAAAAAGCTAATTGAAAAATGGGGAAATAGGATTATTAAATTATCTAAATTTGCTGTAGAAACTATGCCGGAAGTATTAGCTGCTGCCGATGTTGTTGTGGTACCCCAAAGAAAAAATTATACAACTTTAGCTCAATTCCCGCTCAAATTAACAGATGGAATGGCAATGGCAAAACCAATATTATCGACAAAAGTAGGAGATATTCCAGAGATTTTAGGTGATACTGGTTATTTAGTTGAACCAGATTCTCCAGATGACATTGCCGAACAGATTAAAAATATATTTGATAATTTAGAATCTGCGAAGGAGAAAGGTAAAAAAGCAAGAGAAAGGTGTGTAGAAAAATATAGCCTGGAAGCCATGAAACCTATTCTTGAATCTGCTATTTCTCGGTTTTAATATCATTTATTTGTTGTGTATCTTAAACCCTGTTAGAGACGTAGCAGTGCTACGTCTCTAGATTGGTTGTTTTTTAATAATTTGATATTACAAATTATTTCAACTTAAAAATAATTTATAAGCTGGATTCTTATTTTCATCCCAATATTGATAACCTAAAGTATCCAAAAATGCTTGCCATTCTTCCATTTCTTCCGGTGGAACCTGCATTCCTACAACTATTCTGCCGTAATCCGAGCCATTGTTGCGATAGTGGAATAAACTGATATTCCAATTAGGACTCATTGAACTAACAAACTGCATTAATGCACCAGGACGTTCGGGAAATTCAAAACGGTATAATAACTCATTGTGAGCTAAAGGCGATCGCCCTCCTACCATATGACGCAAATGCATTTTCGTTAACTCATCGTCGGTTAAATCCATGATGGGAAAACCGCAATTGGTAATAGTTTCAGCTATCTTTACCCCATCCGCACGATTCTGAATTTGCACACCCACAAAAATTTGCGCTTCCTTCTCCGAAGCAATGCGATAATTAAACTCAGTTAAATTTCGCTTACCGATGCATTCACAAAACTTATGCAGACTTCCCGGCTTTTCTGGAATAGTTACGGCAAAAATAGCTTCCCGACGCTCTCCAAATTCCGCACGCTCTGCAACAAAGCGCAAACGGTCAAAATTCATATTCGCACCACAAGCGATCGCCACTAAATTTTCACCTTCAATTCCTTCTCGCTCCACATAAGCTTTCGCTCCAGCAATCGCCAATCCCCCCGCAGGTTCAACTATAGAGCGCGTATCTTCAAACACATCTTTTATCGCCGCACAGGTATCGTCAGTAGTCACTCGAATAATATCATCAACATAGTGCTGACAAAGCTTAAAGGTTTCCTCACCTACTTGTCGCACCGCCACACCATCGGCAAACAAACCTACCTGAGACAAACGCACCCGTTGACCAAGCTGCAAAGATTGATACATGGCATCGGCATCAATTGGTTCAACCCCAATAATCTTGATTTCCGGACGTAACCGCTTCACATAAGCAGCAACTCCGGCAATCAAACCACCACCACCAATAGCGACAAAAATTGCATGAATGGGCTTTTGATATTGGCGTAAAATTTCCATACCAATGGTACCTTGTCCCGCTATCACATGGGGGTCATCAAAAGGATGGATAAATGTTAAATTCTTTTGTGTTGCCAATTCATGAGCGTATCCACAAGCATCATCATAAGTATTGCCATGTAAGACTACCTCACCACCCCGCGCCTTGACAGCATCTACCTTTAGTTGGGGAGTAGTTTTCGGCATGACAATAATAGCCTGAGTGCCCAACTTTGCAGCAGCGAGAGCCACACCTTGAGCATGGTTTCCCGCAGAAGCAGCAATTACACCTTGTTGCAGCATATCCGGTGTGAGGTTAGCCATTTTGTTGTAAGCGCCTCGTAGTTTAAAAGAGAACACCGATTGCATATCTTCGCGTTTGAGCAAAAGGTTGTTATTTAGGCGTTGTGAGAGTAATGGAGCTATTTCTAAAGGCGTTTCTTGAGCAACTTCGTATACGCGAGCAGTCAGGATTTGTACGAGGTAGTCGCAGAGCATGGGGAATAGGGTTAGGTAGATGCTGTATGAATGTTTATTTTACGGTAGTTTGGGGACTTTTAGAGAGGGGGGAGAGGGGGAAATATTTTTAACGCAGAGGAGCGCGGAGGGAAACGCAGAGGAGCGCGGAGGTAAGAGATGGAGAGAGATGGTAATGTTGTAAGATTAAATAAGGTTTTTTTTATATATTTAATTGAGTAGGGAATTAGGTGTGTGATGATTAATTTGGATAATATTCATTCTCTGACGGATTTTAAGCGGAATGTTAAGCAATTTATAGAGCAGATTAAGGCTACTAAATCACCTTTGGTGTTAACTGTGAATGGTAGAGCGGAAGTTGTGGTTTTAGATGCTAGTGCTTTTCAGGAAATGATGGATAAGCTTGAGCGTGTAGAAGAGGAGTTGCGACAGTTGAAGTTGGAGAGTTTGAAGCGGGATATTGCAGTTGGAGCGGAGCAATTGAAGAATGGGGAATATACAGAATATGATGATGAGTCTTTACCTAATTTATTAGAAAATATTAAAGCGCGGGGAAAGCGTAAGTTAGGACAGGATTGATAAAAATGAATAGCTACAAGCTTTCTCACAAAGCCGAGCAAGATTTGGAAGATATTTGGGTTTATATAGCGCAACAGAATCAACTTGCAGCAGATAAACAAATTGCTCAAATTCTCAATCGTTTACCGATGCTGGCTCAATTTCCTGATATGGGTAAAACACGAGATAATTTACTCCAAGGTTTGAAAAGCTTTCCTATTAAACCCTACATTATATATTACTTAAAAATTACTGATGGTGTGGAAGTTGTTAGAGTTTTACATCAGTCGAGAGATATTGAGGCTTTGTTTTCTTAAGGTGTTGTTTGATAAATAAAATTCCTGTTTGTTGTTATCAACATCATAGGAGTTACACCTTAGTTTATTTAACTAGTTGACTTAGTATGAAGTATGCATTAACTAAGTAATCCACTGAACACTAATTATTACACGATAATTTTATGTTTAAATGTAATCTACTGGCAATGCACACTTCTTAAGCAGTGCTAGAACAGAAGCACTTAAACAGCACTGCGACTAAGTTATATTTTTCCATTAGTGAGATAGATGCCTTTGAGGCGTATCGCCTTGATTACCTTCCTTGCATAAAATAACAAAATAATGTATTGACAATGTAAATACGTTTATTTATCCTTGAAGTTATGGATGTCTACTTTGTTTTGAATGGCATCACCTTTGTCTGGAATGATGAAAAAGCTCTGATAAATTCTAGAAAGCATGATGGAGTTACATTTCAACAAGCAGCGTCAGCTTTTTTCGATCCATTTTTAAAGGTAGTAGATGCCAGTCGCAATAATGAAGCGCGAGATGCCATCATCGGTATGGATACAAGTTGGGTTCTTTTATTTGTGGTTCATATTGAGTTTGAAGACGACATTATCCGAATTATTTCAGCCCGTAAAGCTACACGCCAGGAGCGAAATTACTATGAAAATTGAAACATTAAAAAAACGCTTAGATAAAAACCGCCCCATGACTGCGGTAACAATTCGGATGCCGGAAGATGTAGTGGAAGACTTAAAGCGAATTGCCCCAATACTGGGATTTTCTGGTTATCAACCATTAATGCGTGCTTACATTGGGCAAGGGCTTCGTCTAGATTTGGAAAGATTAGAAAATAATACAGTCAATGCTTTGGTTGCTAGTTTGAAGCGACGCGGTGTTAGCGATGATGTAATTAATGAAGCACTAACTGAGATTGTAAATCAATAGCTTCTCATCTAAATAAATAAAAATATAACTTTCGCACCCACCTTAACGGTGGGCTTAGTTCTTACAGGCATTTTCTTACAAAATCTGTCATCCCCCACCCCACTAAGCTACGGTAAAAAAAGATATCTCTCCACCCAACTACTACCGTAATGCTTATAAAATGCTCCCAGCAATCATATTCCTACTCATAACCCTACTAATCGCGATCGCAATCTTATTCAGCCCCTTTTTAATCAAACAAAAGAGAAACCAGATAAAAAACCGTCAATTTCCACCACTTTGGAATTCCATCATTGAAAACAATCTCCCAATTTATCTTCACCTTTCTCCCACCGAAAGACGACGACTCCAAGGACACATTCAAGTATTTTTATCAGAAAAACAATTCATCGGTTGCAATGGATTACAAGTAACAGAAGAAATGAAAGTTATTATTGCTGCTGTCGCTTGTTTGCTTCTGCTCAACGAACGAGGAAAATACTTTCCTAAATTGCGTTCTATTTTAATTTATCCAACAGCTTATTTTACGAAAGAAACCACCGCTCGCGGAAAATATGTAGTTGAAGAAAAGCCGGTTGTTAGATTAGGAGAATCTTGGAGTAAAGACCAATTAATTTTATCTTGGCAACAGGTTAAACAAGATACTTACAATTGGAAAGATGGACAAAATATTATATTACATGAATTCGCGCATCAGTTAGATCAAGAAGAGGGAAAAGTTGAAGGTGTTCCAATTCTAAAAAGTAATTCGGATTATTCTAATTGGTCAAAAGTTATGACACAAGAATACAACCAATTGTGTAATGATGTAGAGCAAGGGAGAAAAACTATAATGTATAGTTATGGTGCAACTCGTCCCGCTGAATTTTTCTCTGTAGCAACTGAAACCTTTTTTGAAAAACCGCAACAGTTACAAAAAAAGCATCCTGAACTTTATGAATTATTGCAAAATTATTATAAATTAGACCCCGTACAGTGGGATATTAAATAAGGTTAAAGGTTAAAGGTTAAAGGTCTAAGGTTTAAACATAATTAACTTCCTTTTACTTCAATTTCTGATTTTTCAAATTCAACCTTGTCATAAATATCTTCTAAAGTAATTTCAAAATTAATTGAATTTAAAGAAATGGTTTCGTTAACATCATAATATTCTGAAAAAGTCCAGCTATTTTTACCAGTCTTAAAATATTGCTCGACTTTCATTGTGTATTGCTCAATCAGAAGATACTCTTGAAAACTTGGGATTGTCCGGTAAGCTGAAAATTTTTCATCTTTATCGTAACTTCTAGTGGATTTTGATAACACTTCAACAATCATTAACGGATTAGTGATTGTATCTTTTCTACCTTCTTGTAACTGCAATTCGCCTTGAACTACCATTACATCAGGATAAGTGTAAATGCTTTTCTTAGGAATCCAAATTCTTTGGTCAATTATAAAAACTTGATAAGGTTGATGCTTAAGTGCAAAATGTAATGTAGCGCTGAAATTTCCTGCAATTCTATTATGATTAGGAGTTCCACCAGTCACACAGATAACCTCACCATTAATGTATTCATGGCGTTCTTCTGAGTTTACCTCAAATTCGAGGTATTCTTCTGGCGTATAAAGTTTTTTTTCTTGTGCTTGTGCAATCATATGTTTATCCCTAAAGCTTTGATAAACGGTTTTTAACTTGCAATAGAAAAAGCTTCTTCAGCCGCTTTCGGTATTTCAATTTCTACAAAATAATTACTTGGGTATAAATAATCTTCTTCTGATTCATCAATTACTCGTATCATTTGATTTTGTTCAGCATTACTATCATTTACAACTTGATAAATTTTTCGTATTTCTAATGAGGCTGTATAATCTTGATTTTTGATGCAAACAACAAATTGAGTTTCTGGATTAACCGATGGCATAACTACTCCGATAGAATACGCTTAATTTTTATTTCTTTCTTACCGATGCCGTGTGCTTCATACCAATGTAATTCAGCTTCACAAATTCTCCCATTCTGTAAACTAATTGTAGCAAAGCCTTTAAGCTTCCTCCAACGACCAGAACCGTAAGTCTTACGTAAACGCTTAATTACACGAATTGAACTTCCTGCTGCAATTGTTTCAATCTCAGTTATTTTACTAATAATTTCAAAATTCAAGGGATTTTTATCTCATTTCTTATAGCCACTAAATTATTATCTATGAAATCTACCACGATAAATCCATCAAATAAGCCAATTTTAAAACTATTCTCGCACCAACATTAGCATCCCATTCAGCATCACCAACTTCACAAACATCAAAACCAATAATTTTTCTTCCGCTTTTCACAACTTCTCGAATCAAACAAAAAGCTTGCTCTAATTCCAAACCACCAGGAACCGGAGTTCCGGTATTTGAACATAGTTTGGGGTCTAAACCATCGACATCGAAGCTAATATAAACGTATTCGGGTAAATTACTAACTATTTCCTTACATAAATCAATCCAAGTACTTCCAGAATAAAGTTTTTGTTTAATCATTGGGTCGTAATAAGCAACTATTCTATTGTTAGATTGGTTAATAATTTCTACTTCATCATCACAAATATCCCGCAAACCAACTTGAACTAATTTAGAAATTTGCGGTAATTTCATCGCGTTGTACATAATTGAAGCATGAGAAAATTCAAAGCCTTCATAAGCATTACGTAAATCGGCATGAGCATCGATGTGTAAAATGCCATAGCTTGAATAATTATTCGCTAATGCCTGCATATAACCTAAAGGTGAACTATGGTCGCCACCAATGACTGCAACGCCCTTTCCATCGTTAATTGCTTGCTGACATTTATCAAATAACCACTTATTTATATTCTGGCAAGTTTGGTTAATTTCCCTCAGTAGCGATGTTAAATCCGGCGCATCTGTTAATGGTTTACCTTGTTCTAAACGTTCGATAATTGTTGCTGCTTGCTGTCGGTAATACTTGTTTTTATGGAAAATATTTTCAGGAATTTCCATCATAAAAATTCCCTGCTTCCAACCATCGGGATTATCAAAATCAAATAAATCTAATTGTGGTGAAGCATCGAGAATTCTTTGTGGTGCATTAGCTGTACCCGCACCATAGGAAACTGTTACTTCCCAAGGCACGGGAATGAGAATTAATTTTGCGGTGCGGTAATCGAAGGGTAAACCGAAGATATTACCGTTGATTTGTCCTACATCGTTGGGGTTGTAGTTTTGATAGTGGTTGTTCATGGTACTTAAGAATAAGATTAATCATTATATTCGTTTTAGTTCATGTCAAAGCCACACAAATAAATTTGATTTGTAATCAACAGTATAAATAGCACTGTCAACCAATTTTTTATACTTTTGTTTATTGTCTATAGGACTTACGCAATCAGTATTTGTTATTGTAGGGTGCTGTGACACTTAGAGCAATTTTGAACGCAGTAATAATGTTTTCAGTGTCACGCACCAACCGGTGATTCTGACACTTGCGTAAGTCATGGTCTATTTACTTGAATTATGTAATACGAGGAAATACAATATATACAAAAAAGTCAATCGCCATATCTAAATGAATATTAGAAACGCGCAACTAACAGATATTGAAACGCTGTTTGATATTAGAACTAGCGTGATTGAAAATTATCAGTCTCGTCAAGAAATTGCACAACTAGGTATTACTCCGGAAACAGTTGCTGAGATGTTGCAAACTGATTGTCGTGCCTGGGTTGCTGAAATTGATAGCAAACCAATTGGTTTTTCTATTGCTAATTCAACAGAAAAAACAATTTTAGGTATATTTGTTCTTCCATCTTTTGAAGGACGTGGTGCTGGTTGTGCTCTAATGGAACAAGCAGAGGAATGGTTATTCTCACAAGATATTACAGAAATATGGTTGTTAACGGGGAATAATCCAAAATTGAGAGCTTATGGTTTTTATCTTTATTTAGGATGGACTCCTGTAGGGGTTGTGACTGATGGAGAAATGCAAGGGGAAATGAAATTTGTCAAGACAAGAAACTAATTTTTCTGGTTTACACTCCGTTTCAGCCAGCATTTAGATACGATGAATTTAACTGATATCATTACTAAATGTAAACCATTCGCATGTTAAATAATGGATTTCCCTGTATCAATTAAAGGCGTGTTAATTATAGATGGTAAAGCGCTATTACTCAAAAACGAACGCGATGAATGGGATTTACCAGGTGGGAGAATTGAGTTAGGAGAAACACCTGAAAACTGTTTGATTCGCGAGTTTCAAGAAGAAACATCTGTGAATGTTAAAATCGAAGAAATTATTGATAGCTATTTATTTGAAGTTATTCCTGGAAAACACGTTTTTATCGTTACTTATGGTTGTAAATTGATAGGCAATTTTTTACCTAAAATAAGTTACGAACACCAAGAAATCGGTTTACATTCAATTAATCATTTAGAAAATATCAATATTCCAGTTGGTTACGCACAATCTATTTTCAATTGGACTAAAATCAGGAAAATATAAGAGATGAAGTACATTCTTCCGAAATTATATAGATTATGTTGAATATTTTATTGAAAACTTACTGACGTGCAGTTCTAGACATATTTTATTCAACCTGATTCGCGAACTGGATAATTCTTCTGAAAACTACATAGTTATTTAATTCATAATCATTCAAAAAAGCAATGCATAATGCTTGCTATTAATTTCGTATAAATAAAAATTTTAACAGTTGTTTACCGTAAGATGATATAATATCATTTTTTTGCCTTTTAGAAAAGGATATCGTAGTGGAAGCGCCTTGCTCCCTGAATATAAATAGCTAGATTCTGTTGAGTTACTCAACCTAACTGCTAACCATAGTTAACAATAAGTAACATATCAATACAATTCTATATATGAAATAAGAATTAAAAATATAAGAATAACTTAGACTTAATATCGTTTAATGATCTGGTAAAGTCATTCCTTTTCCTTGCATATAAGGCTAATCTATATATTAGTAAGATTACGAAATATTAATCTTCCTTATTTTTATAAAAATTACTTTCACAATACGGTTATTAATTATTAATCTATAACCGCTGAATTTCTATGGTTATTTAATTAGAGGTTAATAAATGGGGCAATATTTCTTAGAATCTGTTTGGCTCGTGCCTATATATGCTTTGATTGGCGGGCTTTTGGCTATTCCTTGGTCGCCGGGAATCATTAGCAAAACCGGTCCAAGACCAGCGGGTTATGTCAATTTAATCATGACATTTATCGCTTTTATACATAGTTCGATTGCATTGTCAATAAGTTGGAATCAACCAGCTTATGAAATTTTTATACCTTGGTTAGAAACTGCGGGTTTAAGACTGTCAATTGATTTAGAAATATCTGCAATCAGTGTTGCCGCAATGACTGTTATCACTGGCTTGAATTTGTTAGCTCAGATTTACGCTATCGGCTACATGGAAATGGATTGGGGTTGGGGACGCTTTTATTCTCTGCTGGGATTATTTGAAGCCGGTTTATGTGCTCTAGCTTTAACTAATAACCTATTTTTTAGTTATGTAATTCTGGAAGTTCTTACTTTAGGAACTTACTTATTAGTAGGTTTGTGGTTTAGTCAGCCGTTGGTGGTGACAGGTGCCCGAGATGCTTTTTTAACCAAAAGGATAGGAGATTTGTTTCTGTTGATGGGGGTATTAGCAATATATCCTTTGACAGGAACCTGGAATTACGACGATTTAGCACAATGGGCTGCCACTGCTAAGGTTAACCCGACATTAATATCGTTAGTATGTTTAGCATTAATTGCAGGTCCGATGGGTAAATGCGCTCAATTTCCCCTGCATTTATGGTTAGATGAAGCAATGGAAGGACCAGTTCCCAGTACAATTTTGCGGAATTCAGTAGTTGTCGCAAGTGGTGCTTGGGTATTAATTAAACTGCAACCAGTTTTTAGCTTATCACCCTTAGTTTCTAGCACCATGGTAGGGGTTGGTGTAGTCAGTGCGGTTGGTGGTTCGTTGATTGCGATCGCGCAAATTGATATCAAGCGCTGTTTATCCTATTCCGTTAGTACTTACATGGGTTTGGTGTTCATCGCTGTAGGAACTCAACAAGATGAAGCTGCTTTTTTATTGGTGCTTACCCATGCTTGTGCTGCGGCTTTATTAGTGATGAGTACGGGTACAATTGTTTGGAATAGCATTACTCAAGATATTACTCAGTTAGGTGGATTGTGGTCGCGTCGTCCTATATCCGGAATCGCTTATGTAGTAGGAGTTTTGGGTTTAATTGCCTTTCCGCCTTTAGGTAGTTTTTGGGCTTTATTAAAATTAGCTTCAGGGTTATGGGAAACACAACCTTGGTTAGTAGGAGTAATTGTAGCGGTTAATGCTTTAACAGCAGTAAGTTTAACTAGGGAATTTGGCTTGGTTTGGGGTGGAAAAACTAAACCAATGAGCGCCCGTTCTCCAGAGGTTAGCTGGCAAATGACTTTACCAATGATGATTTTATTTGGTTTAGTTTTGCATCTGCCTTTAATATTAGAAAATTTATCTCTTTTACCAAGTTGGGCAACTGTAAATAAAGATGTTGCGCTGTTATTAATTTGGTCAAGTATTTTTGGTTGTAGCATCGGTGGAGTGATTTATTTAGGCAATATTCCCAAACCAGTGCGTTTTCCCTGGAAAGGTTTACAAGATTTGTTTGCCTATGACTTTTATACGCCAAAACTATACAGAGGAAGTATTGTTTTAGGTGTTGATTTACTTTCCAAATTAACTGATATGATTGACCGCATTGTGGTTGATGGCATCGTTAATTTAGTTGGCTTGATATCCCTTGGTGGTGGTGAAAATTTAAAGTACAGCAATAGCGGACAAACTCAATTTTATATGTTCACCGTACTTTTAGGAGTTAGTCTTTTAGGGATGATTGTTACCTGGCAATATTGGGGAAATGAATTTCTACAGCTAACAGCAATCGGTCATCAGTGAACAGTTAACAGTGAACAGTTAACAGTGAGCAGTTAACAATTACCAATTAGCAATGCCCCATTCAGAATTCCCACTAACAACTATCAACTATCAACTATCAACTATCAACTAACAACTATCAACTATCAACTAACAACTAACAACTATCAACTAACAACTATCAACTATCAACTATCAACTATCAACTAATTATGATTAGCGCTTTAATTTGGATACCTATTTGGGGGGCTGCGATAATCGCTTTATTGCCCGCTAAAATTCCTAGCAACCGAATTCGTTTGGGTGCTGCATTGGTTGCAGGAATTACTTTTGTTTGGAATATATTGATACTATTTCAATTTGATATCAATAATCCAAATATCCAGTTACAGGAATATCTTCCTTGGAATGAAACCCTCGGTTTAAGTTATAAATTGGGTGTTGATGGACTTTCAATATTAATGTTGGTGTTGAATAGTTTCCTAACCTGGATTGCTATTTACAGCAGCAATAAACAAACCCAACGTCCTCGACTTTTTTATTCTCTAATTTTATTTGTGAGTGGTGGAGTTGCCGGTGCATTTGCAGCACAGAATTTATTACTATTTTTCTTGTTTTACGAACTTGAATTAATTCCCTTTTATCTATTAATTTCGATTTGGGGTGGAGAAAAACGGAATTATGCGGGTATCAAATTCCTTATCTATACCGCCGTTTCTGGAGCTTTAATTTTAGCAAGTTTCTTAGGTATCGTTTGGCTTTCTGGTTCTTCTAGTTTCGATTACGATGCTATTTCTACCCAAGCTTTATCCGCAACTTTGCAACTGATTTTACTAGCGGGAATAGTGTTAGGATTTGGTATAAAAATACCCTTAATACCCTTACATACATGGTTGCCCGATGCTTATGTAGAAGCAAATGCACCGATAGCGATTCTGTTAGGTGGGGTTTTGGCAAAGTTGGGAACTTATGGTTTATTAAGATTTGGATTGGGTTTATTTCCCGAAGCTTGGAGTACGTTTGCGCCAACTTTAGCAATTTGGGGAGCCATCAGCGCTATTTATGGAGCGGTAACAGCCATTGCTCAAAAAGATATCAAGCGGATGGTGGCATATAGTTCCATCGGGCACATGGGCTACATACTGTTAGCGGCGGCTGCTAGTACACCATTAGCGTTAGTGGGTGCCGTTGCTCAAATGTTCAGCCACGGTGTAATTTTAGGTATTTTGTTCCATTTAGTAGGAGTGGTAGAAGCCAAAGTTGGAACTCGCGAATTAGACAAGCTTAATGGTTTAATGAGTCCAGTACGAGGTTTACCAGTTATTAGCGCTTTGCTGGTATTAGGTGGAATGGCTAGCGCTGGTATTCCAGGTATGACAGGGTTTGTAGCCGAATTTATTGCATTTCAAGGTAGCTTTCCAGTCTTTCCAATTCAAACAATATTGTGTGTTGTCGCTACGGGTTTAACAGCGGTTTACTTTGTAATTCTGCTCAACCGTACCTGTTTTGGCAAACTCGACAACGATTTAGCTTATTATCCCAAAGTTTTCTGGCATGAGAAAATACCAGCATTTATTTTAGCGGGCGTAATTATATTTTTGGGAATACTACCGACTTATTTAGTCCGTTGGAGCGAACCCACAACTACCCAAATGGTTGCCAATATTCCTGCAATTCAAAAAACACTAACTCCACAAGTAGCGGTAAATCAGTTAACAGTGAACAGTCAACAGTGAACAGTTATGAGTTAGGAGTTAGAAGTTAGGAGTTAGCAGTTATAAAAAAATATGTAGTGGGAGCATCTTGCTCCCTATTTTCCAACTTATACACTCTCCCTACCCCCTCTTCCTCTACGGTTTTTTAATTAACAAAATTCAAATTGAAAAAAAGAATAAAAACAACTATCAACTAACAACTATCAACTATCAACTATCAACTATCAACTATCAACTATCAACTATCAACTATCAACTATCAACTATCAACTATCAACTATCAACTATCAACTATCAACTATCAACTATCAACT